>CAJMPF010000114.1 GCA_905215195.1 uncultured bacterium
ATTCCAAAATCTATGCAGGGGCCCGCTCGGACATGTGTTCCGAGCGGGCCCCTGCTGTTAGCTTGTGGCACTGAATAGTTTAGGCTTCGTCGACGATCTTAAGGCCGCGCGTGTGATCGATCTCGTTGAGGAGGTTAACGCGACGCTCGTGACGACCACCCTCAAACTCGGCGTCGAGCCACTCGTCGACGATCATCTTGGCGAGCTCGGAGCCCACGACGCGGGCGCCAAAAGCGAGCACGTTGGTATTGTTGTGCATGCGGGAGAGCTTGGCGCTGAAGGGCTCGGAGCACACGACGGCGCGTACGCCCTCGACCTTGTTGGCAGCCAGGCTAATACCGACACCGGTGCCACAGATGAGGATGCCCAGGTCGACGTCGCCGTTGGCAACGGCCTTACCCACCTTGTAGCCGGCGATGGGGTAGTCAAAGCTTTCGGAGGTGTCGGTGCCAAAGTTCACGACCTCGCAGCCGCGCTCCTTCAGGTGCTCGGAAATGATGTTCTTGAGCTCGACGGCGGCGTGGTCGTTACCGATACCGATCTTCATGGATGGTTCCTCTCTGGTCTGTGCGGCGCAAATGCTAAAGGTGTTTACCGCGTTCGACTGCATGATAGCGCGACTTTTGTGTAAACGCTTGGGCGTTTTTTGGTCAAACGCTTTAGCGGGCAACGAGACTTGCTTCTCGTGAATGAATGTCGTCAGTTTGCGCTTGAGCGCCGTCTGCCGGAACCATGGTTGCGGTTTTTGATGCATTGTTATCAAATAAAGGAGGTAACTTTTTTGAGAGCCCCGCCCGTTATGCAAGCAGGAGATACATATGCCTACCGATTCCATCCGTGATGCCGCGTTTTGCGATGTTTTGAACCGCGAACTTGTCTGTGCACTCGGCTGCACCGAGCCCATTGCCGTTGCCTATGCAGCGGCGCTGGCGAGCCAGACGCTCGGTTGCGAACCCGATCATATGGATGTTGCCTGCTCGGGCAACATCATCAAGAACGTCAAGAGCGTGACCGTGCCCAACTCGGGCGGAATGCATGGTATTGAAGCCGCGGCCGTGCTGGGTGCCGTGGGCGGCGACGCCAAGAGCGCGCTCGAGGTGCTCGAGAGCGTCGATGACGCGGACCGCGCCCGCGTGGCCGAGCTGCTTGCCGATGCGGACTACTGCGATGTGTCGCTTGTCGAGGGTGTGCCCAACCTCTACATCAAGGTGACTGCGACGGCCGGGGGCCATACCGCGGTCGTCGAGATTACCGATCACCACACTAATGTCACGTGCCATACGCTCGACGGTATTCCGGTATGCGGTAAGTCGGCGGGGGAGTGCGCCGCCTGCGCCGAGCGCGTGGTGGCCGAGCGTGCGGCAGATAACGCCGACACGCCCATGTCGATCGAGACCATCATCGATTTTATCGAGGACGGTGACATTGAGGACGCCCGCGCTGCCGTTGAGCGTCAGATTGAGCTGAATGGCGCGATCAGTGCTGAGGGCCTCGCGCACGCTTGGGGCGCCGAGGTGGGCCGTACGCTGCTGGGTGCTCGTGCCGATGACGTCGCCTGCCGCGCCCGTGCCCGTGCGGCCGCCGGGTCCGACGCCCGCATGAACGGTTGCGCCCTGCCGGTCGCCATTGTGTGCGGCTCGGGCAATCAGGGCATTACCTGCGCATTGCCCGTCATGGAGTATGCCGAGTACCTGCGTTGCGACCACGAGCGCCTGGTGCGCGCCGTGATGCTGTCCGATCTTATCGCCGTGCATATCAAGAGCTATATTGGTGCGCTCTCGGCGTTTTGCGGTGCTATTTGCGCTGCGTGCGGCGCCGGCGCTGCGATTACCTGGCTGTGCGGTGGCACGCGCGAACAGATTGGCGCGACGGTCTCGAATACGCTCGGTAACGTGGGCGGCATCGTGTGCGACGGCGCCAAGGCGAGCTGTGCCGCCAAGATCTCGGCTGCCGTCGATGCGGCGATTCTGGGCCACGATATGGCCATGCAAGGCCGCGGCTTCCGCGCCGGCGAGGGCCTGATCCAAGATACCGTTGAGCAGACGATCGCCAGTATGGGCTACGTAGGCCGCGTGGGCATGAAGGACACCGACGTCGAGATCCTCAACATCATGATCGGCAAAACCCAGGTGTGCTAGTTACGCGGTTTTACCAAACCGCGTAACCAGTCGACGCTGCAAACGCCCCTAAGCGGCAATCTGCCTTTCAATCGTCGGGCATGGCCAGAAGGCCTATGCCCTCCTCTTTCAAGGCACATTGCTCGCTTAGGGGCATTTTCGCTGACTTGTGCTCAACCTGCGGCGATATTTGGTTTGGAGCGAGGGGTCCTACGACAGTTCGTGGGCTACTTGGTGCTCGTAGAAGGCTTCGATTACGGCGCTGAAGTCGTGGGCGAAGTCTTCCATGGTTCCGCGCCAGGTGGCTCGGCTGGGCTTGCCTTGGCCCACAAAGGCGGTTTGGATGCCGCAATCGGGGGACGGGAAGTCGCGTTTGGGATCGTTGCCCACCATAAGGACCTCGTGTGGCTCGAGCCCCATCACCTGAAGCTGCTCTAGATAGTAGGTGGCATCGGGCTTGCAGCGGGTGGTGTTTCCCATGTGCGTGACGAGCTCAAAGGGAGCGTCGGCCAGGTCGCCCCAACCCATGCGGCACTCGATAGCTCCCTGGGGAAAGCTGGGGTTGGTAAAGAGCGCACAACGCAGTCCAGCGTCCTGTACGGCCTGGAGCGCGGCGTGCGCGCCCGGCATAGCGTGGGCGTTAATGAGTTCGTCATTCTTGTATGGAAGAACTTCGCGGTCGTAGTAGGTAAACGCCTCGTAGATGAGGGGGTCGGAGAGGCAGATGCCGCACCTGCGCTCGACCTCGGTGCGGTAAAACTCAAGATTGGTGCGGTTGTCCGTGCCGCTGCGGCGATT
Source organism: uncultured bacterium (assembly GCA_905215195.1). Lineage (GTDB taxonomy): Bacteria > Actinomycetota > Coriobacteriia > Coriobacteriales > Coriobacteriaceae > Collinsella. The sequence goes on from CAJMPF010000114.1 coordinate 2,916, forward strand.
GGCGTTGAGGTCGACCAGGATGGTGCCGAGGCGTGCCATCGTGCCACCGTGACTGCGGCGCCCGATATCCGCGAGCATCGAAGAGACATCCTTAAAATAGCGAAGGATGAACGCGTTAAGGTTGATGCTAAGAAGCGTTTCGTCCATATCGAAAACGACTGCTTTGAGCACGCGGGCACCTTTCTCGAAAAATCGATCTAGAATCGTTGGCTCTGGATACTTTACCCCAAAGCCGAATGCCTGGCTGGTTATCGTCAAGTTGCGGAGACGAGTGTTCATAAGATTACGAAAAAGTCTCCACACGAGTAAAAAATCGCAGTTCACGCTTGAAATCGAACTCATTTCCCCGTAACCTATACGAACGTGATTGCATAAGCGTCACATTAGTATCTGTCGGCTCCCGAGTGTTCCTAAACGTTGTGTGCTTGTCGCACCCTTCTGTAGGTCCTAGCAATCGGGGCCCCGTAGTTCGAAAGGGGTCCACCTTTGAGTGAGATTCAGAACTCGTCCATTTTCTCTCTTGACGATGTCAACGAGGAGGAGATGAACAACCTCATCGACGGTACGATTACCGACTTTGATGAGGGCGATCTCGTTAACGGCACTGTCGTTAAGATCGAGCATGACGAGGTGCTCGTTGACATCGGATTCAAGTCCGAGGGCGTTATCCCGGTCCGCGAGCTGTCCATCCGCAAGGACGCTAACCCTGCAGACATCGTTGCACTTGGTGATCCCATCGAGGCTCTGGTTCTCCAGAAGGAGGACAAGGACGGTCGTCTGGTCCTGTCCAAGAAGCGTGCCGAGTACGAGCGTGCTTGGAACCGCATCGAGGAGAAGTTCAACTCCGGCGAGAACGTCGAGGGCGAGGTTATCGAGGTTGTCAAGGGCGGCCTGATCCTCGACATCGGCCTGCGTGGCTTCCTGCCCGCTTCCCTCGTCGACCTCCGTCGCGTCAAGGACCTCACCTCCTACATGGGCACCCGCATCGAGGCCCGCGTCATCGAGATGGACCGCAACCGCAACAACGTCGTCCTCTCCCGTCGCGTCGTGCTCGAGGAGTCCCGTAAGGCCGAGCGCTCCGAGATCCTGTCCAAGCTCAAGTCTGGCATGCGTCTCCAGGGCACCGTTTCCTCCATCGTCGACTTCGGCGCCTTCGTCGACCTCGGCGGCATCGACGGCCTCATCCACATCTCCGAGCTCTCCTGGAACCACGTCAACCATCCTTCCGAGGTTGTCAAGGTCGGCCAGGAGGTCGAGGTCGAGGTTCTCGACGTCGATCTCAACCGCGAGCGCATCTCCCTGGGTCTCAAGCAGACCACCGAGGATCCGTGGCGCGCACTGGTCAAGAAGTACCCCGTCGGCGCTATCGTCGAGGGCACTGTGACCAAGCTTGTCCCGTTCGGCGCTTTCGTCGACCTGGGCGAGGGCATCGAGGGCCTGGTGCACATCTCCGAGATGGCCAACAAGCACGTCGATCAGCCTTCTCAGGTCACCCACGTGGGCGACAAGGTTCAGGTCAAGGTCATGGAGATCGACCTCGACCGTCGTCGCATCTCCCTGTCCATGAAGTCTGCTGCTGAGACTCTGGGCGTCGAGATCGAGGTTACCCCGCTTCCTTCCGAGAAGAAGGACGAGGAGACCGACGCCGAGTAAATCGGTTTGACGATCACTTGTTTTAAGGGATCCGTCCGCAATGGACGGGTCCCTTTTTGCATTTGCTGCTGAGGCGCGCGATGCTACCCGTGCGCAATGCTGCCCGGGCCATCCACAGGCTATTGGGTTGTCGGTGCATGAAAAATGCCGACATCCCGCCTCGGGGAGGAGGCGGGAACGCACCGAGTAGACGGAGGGGTGCGGAGCGCGGTCGCGTCTCGACTGACGACGTTGCCCATCGACAACCCTATTGTACTGCATGGCGTGGTTCTTGGTTTATCGTGTCGAACGCTTGTGTTGTGCCATTGCCTGTGGTGACGGTGTGCTACACTCTTGCACTGCTGAGTGGGCCAGACGGTCGCGCGATGTGCTGCTTGCAGCACGCGTGAGGAAAGTCCGGGCTCCAGAGGGCGGGATGCCGGCTAACGGCCGGGCGGAGTGATCCGACGGAAAGCGCCGCAGAAAAGAAGACTCCCACCTGCGCCGCAAGGCGTAAAGGGAAAAGCTGAAACGGTGGTGTAAGAGACCACCAGCGTCGTGGCAACACGGCGGCTTGGCAAGCCCCATCCGGAGCAAGCGCGAATAGGAACGCTATGGGCCGGCCCGGTCCGCGTTCGGGTAGCGTGCGTGGAGCTGCACGGTAACGTGCAGACAAGATAAATGACCGTTCACGACAGAACCCGGCTTACAAGCCCACTCAGCAACTATGTCGACGCTGCGACGGCGTCAGCTGGCCGATTTGGCGCTCATTCGTCGGTCGCCGCCATAAGGCGTGCTCCCTCCTCTTTCGGGCCAAATCGACTCAGCTGACGCCGTCTCGCTGTTTTTGCCTGGTCATCGCCGTTGCCATTCTAGTTGCCGGGATTATCGGTACGGCCTTTGCCGTATTATTGAGGCTGTTTGTTGCTTTGCTTGTTGTTGAGGGGCTTTGTTGGACAGCTATTTTACTCTGCAATCGAATATTGAGGCTTCGGGCGAGTTTGTGGACCGCAAGAGCCGATTTATTGCCCAGCTGGTCCATATTGAGTCCGAGGATGAGGCGAATGCCTTTATCGAGATGGTTCGAAAGCGTCATTACGACGCTCGGCACAATGTTCCCGCGTGGATTTTAGTCGATGGACGCGAGCGCCAGAGCGATGATGGTGAGCCGAGCCGCACGAGTGGCATGCCGACGCTTGAGGTGTTGCGCGGTGCGGGGCTCAAAAATGTTTGCTGCGTGGTGACGCGCTATTTTGGTGGCACGCTGTTGGGACCTGGTGGCTTGGTGCGCGCCTATACTGCGGCGACGCAGGCGGCGGTGGCAGCTGCTCGGGAGGCTGGGCAGATCGTCGAGATGACGAGTGTCGTGCCGGTTGACGTGCACGTGGCCTATCCGCAGTATGAGCAGGTGCTTCGTTTGGCGCAGGATTCGGGTGCCAAGGTTTCGGATACCGATTACGCGGATGCCGTGACACTTCACTTGGTGTTTAAGGCGGGGGAGCAGGAGCTATTTTGCGCCAAGATGCGCGAGCTTATGGCGGGGCGCGAGGCGATTGAGGTCAGCGCTCCCGTATTTGCTGAGTTCTAAC
>CAJMPF010000115.1 GCA_905215195.1 uncultured bacterium
GGCGCCGATCATGGCGGCGTTATCGGTGCAGGCAGACAAGGGCGGCACCGTTACGCGGATTCCCTGACGCCCAAGTTTCTTGATCATCATCTCGCGCAGATGCGGGTTGGCCGAGACGCCGCCGCCGATGCAGTATTCCTTACATCCGGTAGCGTGCAATGCGTTTTTGGCCTTCTTGTACTGCACGTCAAAGACAGCCGCCTCAAACGAAGCCGCCAGATCGGGCAGGTGAATCGTGCGCCCGGCCTTGGTCTCCTGCTCGATGTAGAGCGTCACGGCCGTTTTAAGACCCGAAAGCGAGAAACGATAGTCTCCCCTGCTGTTAAGCGCACGGGGGAAATCGATCGCGCGGGGATTGCCCGTCTCGGCCAGCTTGGAAATGATAGGGCCACCGGGATAGCCCAGGCCCAACGCCTTGGCCACCTTGTCGAAGGCCTCGCCCACGGCGTCGTCGAGCGTCTCACCGAGCACCTCGTAGTCGCCCCATGCCTTTACGTGCACGAGCATGGTGTGCCCGCCCGAGACAAGCGTGAAGATGAACGGCGGCTTGAGGTCGGGCTGCGCCAGCAAGTTGGCAAACAGGTGCCCCTCCAGATGGTTGACGCATACGAGCGGCTTACCGGCAGCGTAGGCAAAGCCTTTGGCAAAGGCAACGCCCACCACGAGAGCGCCCACCAGGCCCGGACCCTGTGTCACGCCCACGGCGGCAAGCTCGCTGGGGGCAATGGCTCCACCCTCAAGACCAAGCGATGCTGCGGCATCCTCGAGCGCCGCATCCACGACACTCACAATCACCTCAACGTGTTTGCGCGAGGCGATCTCGGGCACCACGCCGCCAAAGCGGGCGTGAAAATCAATCTGTGTCGACACCTGGTTGGCCAGCATATTGCCATCCGCATCGATAATCGCCACGGCCGTCTCGTCGCAGGAACTCTCGATAGCGAGCACTAGGCGACGGCGCTCAATTTCAGCGCGCTCCTCAACGGTTCGCTCGGGCGCAGGCAGCGGCCATACACGCTGCTCAGCCGCCGTCGGCTCGGGCGAAGCGTTGTCGACCGGGAGCACCAAGGGCAGCGGCGCCGTCATGACGATGGCATCTTTGCCAACACCGTAGTAACCGCGGCGACGGCCAGCCTCGGTAAAGCCCAGAGCGTTATAAAGCGCGATCGCTCCCTCGTTACCGTCCTCGACCTCGAGCGAAGCCGTGGTGCAGCCGAGCATCTGGGCATCATAGCTCACGTGCGACAGCAGCTTGCGGGCAATGCCCTCGCGGCGATGTGCCGGGTCGACGGCGACATCCAGAATCTGCACATCACCGTCCACGACCATACCGCCGGCAAGGCCCAGCAGCTTGCCGTCGTCGTGTGCCACCCACCAACTACGCGGCGCAGCGACGTCCTCGCCCAGTTCGGACAGGAACATGCCCGGCGTCCACGCCTCGTGTCCGGCACCTTCAAAGCAGGCAGCCTCCAGCGCGCTCGCGCCCTCGGCATCCGCCGCGCCCATGGGGCGGAACTGCAGATGACGACCGGCGAGCTCATCGGCAACACCCGTAATTTCGCTCTGCGCACTCTCGGCAAGACCAAGACGCTTGCGCTCGTTTTCCTCGGCATCCGAAAGGCGCGTGTAAATCGGCAAGACGCGGGCCGGATCGCCGTCACCCGCAGCGTGCGCGAGCAGCAAGCCCTCGCCCGAAGGCCACCACAGGTCGCGCTCCACGCAGCGGGCGGTCTCGTCCTCACCCAGCAGCTTGCCATAGCGCACGAGACCGTCACCGGTCAGCTGAACCTGGTCCCAGTCCGCTGCTTGGCGCCACTCATCGAGCGCCACGGCGGCCTTGACCACGTGTTCGCGCTCAAATTGACGCTCGAGACCCTCATCGACCAGCATATACAGCGCCGGATATACCTCACCGCGCATAGCATCGGCCAAGATACCAAGCTTGCCGCGCACGCCAGCCTTCCACGCCGTCCAAGCGCAAGCGTCGAGCGTCGACACGCCCAGCAGCGGAACATTGGCACCGCGCGCGAGGCCCTTGGCAGTGGAGATGCCGATGCGCACACCCGTAAACGACCCCGGGCCGCGGCCGACCACGTAGCAACCAACATCGCTGCGATCCAGACCGGCTTGAGCCAGCACGCCATCAACGGTATTCACGAGCTCAACGTTGGCGTGACGGCGACACATGTGGTCGCCACTCGCGAGCTTCGTCTCGCCCGTCTGCCCATCAATCCAACTTGCCGCGCAGGCAAGCATGTCGGTCGAGGAATCGAGCGCCACCACCAGCGCGTTGTCGTTATGCAAGCTCATCTTGTACAGCCTTATCAATCAAATGGGAAAGCTCCATTGCACGGTCACCGTGCGCCTCAAGCGTTATCGTTCGCACATCGTTGTCGCCCTCATCACGCTTGAGCGTCACCGAAAGATACTCATCCGTCAGCTCGTCCTGGAATTGTTCGCCCCATTCCAGCAGGCAAGCACCCTCGTAGCCCAGCACATCGAAAATGCCCGTATCCTCGAGCTCGTAGGCATGCTCCAGGCGGTATAGATCAAAGTGAAACAGCGGAATACGACCTTGATCGTGAACGGCCATGAGCGCAAACGTAGGACTCGTAACCATATGCCCATCGCCCAGCCCGCGCGAGACGCCCTTGGTAAAGTGAGTTTTGCCCACTCCCAGGCCACCGGTCAGGATGAGCACATCGCCGTCCTCAAGGCACGGTGCAATTAGCTCGCCAAAGTACTCCGTATCGGCAGCGCAAGTCGTTTTGTAAGTACCTACCCCCAGGCGCTCCAGGGACATATATGCTCCTTATTATTCCGAGGCGTCCTCTGGTGCGGGATGTCGCTCCAGATAATCGCCCAGCATCTTAAAGTCTTCCTCCAGCAGCTCCTGCCACGCCGGATTGCGCAGCGCTGCTGCCGGATGAAAAGTAGGCATTACTACAAAATGCCCCATCTGGTGGAACCTACCGCGCAGCTTAGTAATGCCAATCTCGGTCTTAAGCACAAAGTGCGTCGCGGGGTTGCCGAGCGTCACGATAATATCGGGCCAGATGCTTCGAATCTGCTCACGCAAAAACGGCGAGCAAGCCAGCACTTCCTCGGGACGCGGATTGCGGTTTCCCGGCGGGCGGCACTTAAGCACATTGGCAATGTAGACGTCTTCGCGTTTGAGCCCCGCCAGCGACAAAATGCCGTTGAGGTCCTCGCCTGCCGCCCCCACAAAGGGCTCGCCCTGCAAATCCTCATTGCGGCCCGGTGCCTCGCCAATAAACATCACGCGAGCGCGGGGATTTCCCACGCCAAACACGATATTGTGACGCGACTGGTAGAGCTGGCAGAGGTGACAATCGCCCAGAACGGCCTCAATTTCCTCGAGTGCGACCTCACGTGGTGCCTGATGGGTATGGCCGGGGATGTGCATGACGCCCATAGCGGCTCCTACACGTAGACCTTGTCGAGACGCATGCCAAAGCCGCAGGCGACCTCGTAGTTAATCGTTCCGCGCAGTCGGGCCATCTCGTCCATAGTGATCTCGGCATCGCCATCGCGGCCGACAATAATCATCTCGTCACCATACTCGGCCTCGGGAATCTCGTGTGCCGGGTTGGACTGAATGGCGACCATAAACTGGTCCATGCAGATATTGCCAACCTGATGCACGCGCTCGCCGCGATACAGCACATCCATACGATTGGAAAGCGTACGCGATAGGCCATCGGCATAACCGATCGGCAGCGTGCAGATCTGAACGCGCGTACGCGGTACGCGGTAGGTAAAACCGTAGCCCACGCCCTCACCCATCGCAGGGTGTGCCACGCGCGTCACACGCGCATGGACGCTCATAACGGGATCAAGCTGCATCACGCGGCCACTCAGCTCGCACGGCTGCATTCCATACAAGCCAACGCCGGCGCGAATCATATCAAAATGCATCGAAGGGTCGAGCATCGAGGACGGCGTGTTGGCGCAGTGCACGATACCGCACTCAAAGCCCGCATCCTTAATGGCCTGAACGGCCTCGGTAAAGCGCTGACACTGCAGTTTGTAGTCCCAGCCCGAAGGTTCATCGGCCGTGGCGAAGTGCGTAAATACGCCGTCGCACTGAATACCGCGATGGAAATTAATACCGCGGACAAAGTCAAGCACCTGCGTGTAGTGAACGCCGATACGATTCATGCCCGTCTCGATGGCGAGATGATACTTGCCCACTTTGCCCGCCGCGACGGCACATTCGCCATACGCAAGAGCAAAGTCAGACGTATAGACCGAGGGCATGATATCAAACTCGAGCAACGTCGGAATGGCCTCGATAGGCGGCTCGCTTAGGATGAGGATGGGTTTCGTAATCCCGCCCTGTCGGAGCTCAACGCCCTCGTTAACCGTCGCCACGGCAAACATGTCGGCACCGGCCGAATACATGATCTTGGCGCACTCAACAGCTCCATGACCATAAGCATCGGCCTTGACCACGCAGCACAGGCGCTGACGTGGATTCAGCAAATTCTTATAGGCCCTCGTGTTGCGACGGAGCGCCCCGCGGTCGATCTCGACCCAGGACCAGCGCGTCAAATCGGCTTTATTCATGATTAGTCATCCGACCCTTCGTCCATGATTCCCAGATCTTCGAGCGCATCCTTTGCCGCCAGCTCCATGGCAGGACCGATCAAGTCGATAAGATCGGTAGCGATAACGCTCTTCTCACCATACTCCGTCGCCGCGGCAAAACCGGCGTAGCTGTGAAGTGCGACGGCGTACGAATACAGCAACTCCCAACGATCCATCTCGTCGCGCATGGTGGCAAGCGTGCCGGCCAAAATACCCGCGAGAACATCACCCGAACCGGCAGTTGCCAGAGAAGCCGGACCCGAGAGCGGCAGCAGCACACGCTCAACGCCACAGATAGCCGTCGTCGGCCCCTTGGCAATGACAACCAGGTTGTCGGAGCCTGCAGCCCAGACAACCTTCTGCGCGGCCGCAATCGCGGTACCAAGGTCGTTCACCTCGTCACCGGCAACCAGACGCGAAAGCTCACGATAGTGCGGCGTCATAACCAACGGCTGCTCACGACGATACATCTCGGGGTTACTATCAATACCGTCAATGGCAATCTTAGCAAGGCAGTTGAGTGCATCGGCGTCCAAAATAAGCGGCACATCAAGCTCGAGCAAGCCCGAAACCACCTGCATAGCGCCGGCAGATGTCGTCATACCGGGACCGCACAGTACACAGCTGTACTTCTTTGCAATCTCGCACACCGTCATACGCGCAGCGGCGCCAAAGGAGCCGCGGGAATCAGACGGAATAGCAAAGACGGGAATCGAAGGAAGTGCCATGCGAATAAGATTGGCGCAGGCGTCAGGAGCCGCGACTGCCACGTAACCAGCACCCGCGCGAGCTGCAGACTTGGCCGCCATAATGGCAGCACCAGGATATTGCGCAGATCCGGCGACAATAAGCACAGAGCCACGGGAATACTTATCGATATTCGTAGGTAGTGGAGCAAAGTAATCAACTAAGTCACCGGGCTCGACAATCTCGGCGGCGTGGTCGACATCATCGATGACCTCGTCAAGACGGTCGTAAAGATTGCCGCAGATCAAATCGCCAGCATATTCAGGGCCATCAGCGCTATACAGACCAATCTTGGGCGCAATCATCGTCACCGTATGCTCAGCACGAATGCAGTCGTCATCAACAACGCCCGTCTCGGCATTCAGGCCCGAGGGGACATCAATGGATACGACACAATCGGCGCATTCATTGACCGTAGGAATCCAGATGGAGAACGGCGCACGCAGATTCCCGTGGAAACCGGTACCAAAAATGGCATCGACAACAACATCGGCCTTATCGATCAAAACCTCGAGTTCGTCACGCGAGGGGCCAACGCAAACGTGCACATCGCGGCCGGCAGTACGACGAGCAACATGACGTGCCAGAGCAGCAGGAATCTCATCCGGCTCAACCGGAGAAACGATATCCACGTCCACACCCTTATGGCTCAGGATATCGGCGGCAACCCA
>CAJMPF010000116.1 GCA_905215195.1 uncultured bacterium
CTTTCGTATGCGCAAACGGGCGGTGTTTCCTCTGAGGGCTCGTTCGATGCCGGTGAGCTGCATATCGATTTTGATGCCGGCATCGCCACGATGGATGGCGAGGAGCTGCATCTGACGCCGATTGAGCACAAATTGTTATGCCTGCTAGCGCACAACGCCGACAAGGTGCTGACGCACCAGTTTATCCTGCACGAGATTTGGGGCACGGCAACCAAGAGCGACCTGGCGAGCCTGCGTGTCTTTATGGGCACGCTGCGTAAGAAGATTGAGTCCGACCCCGCGCATCCGCGCTATATCCAAACGCACGTGGGTATCGGCTATCGCCTGGTCACCCAAGGGTAGGACGGCGTCCGCCATCCCACTATGAGTTGCGGTGAAATACGGTCTATATTTGCCTAATTCCAGGTAAAACAGTCCGTATTCCACCGCAACTTTGTTATTTGCCCTTGGGCTTGCTGGCGTAGAACTTCTTCTTTTTGGACTTGCCGGCAGGGGAGGGTTTGCCGGCAAAGTTTGATTTGCCGTTGCCGGCCTGCGTGGGCGCGGGCGCTGCTGCACGAGGCTTGCGCGCCTCGGGGTTGCGCAGCTCCTCGACACGCTCGGCAATCTCCTCGGCGCTAAAGCCGACCTCGGCCATGGCGTCCTCGATGGGCAGTCGGCGCACGATATAGCAGTGGTGCACCTTCTGGTTGCGCGCGAAGTCCTCGGGGATGGTCTGTGCCGTAATGTCCTCCAGCACGACGCCCGCGCGCGCGAGCTTGCGCGTTTCGGGGCGGAAGCCGCGCAGGTTGCAGCTAAAGATGGCATGTCCGCCCTGTGCAAGCAGGCGAGATACGCCGGCCAAAAGCTCAACATGGTCGCGCTGGACATCCCAGGTGCGACGGCCCATCTTGGACGAGTTCGAGAACGTGGGCGGGTCGACAAAGATCAAGTCCCAGCGGTTGCGCGTCTGGCGCTGGTCGCGAATCCAGGCGAGCACGTCGTCGCGCACAAAATGATGCTGCGGACCAACAAAGCCGTTCTGGCGCATATTGCGCTCGGCCCAGTCCAGGTAGGTGTTGGAAAGGTCGACCGTCACGGTTTCCTCGACGCCGCCGTCGGCCGCATAGCAGGTGGCGGTGCCGGTATAGGCGAACAGATTGAGGAAGCGGCGTGCCTGTTTGGCGTGTTCGCGCACCAGGTTGCGGGTGACGCGGTGATCCAGGAAGATGCCCACATCCAGGTAGTCGTCAAAGTTGACGGCAAAGGTGAGCCCGCCTTCTTCGATGAGCGGCAGACGCCGGCGCGCGATGTTGGCGCGCTCGCCCGATCCGCCCTTGCCGGCGCCCTGCTTGCCGTACTGCGAGCCGCCGCGCGAACGCATGCGGGCCTTGGCGTGCACATGCTCGGCCGGAACATCAAGGATGCGCGGCGCGATGGCCAAGATGTCGAGCATGCGGGCCTGGGCCAGCGCGGGATCGATGGTCTTGGGCGCGGCGTATTCGGCGATGACGAGCCAGCGGCCCGGCGTCTGCGGGCAACCCTCGTACAGGTCGATGGCAGCGGAGTAGTCGGGCAGGTCGGCATCGTAGACGCGATAGCAGCTCACGCCCTCGCGCTTGGCCCACTTGCGGCGCAGACGGGCATTCTTGCGCAGGCGGTTGGCGAACTGCTCGGACTCCGGGATGAGCACGGGCAGCGGCTTGCCGTCGCCCAAGTCGAGCGTGGCGGCAGGTTCGGGCATGGAGGAAGCGGCGGCTTCGTCGTTGGCTTCGTTGGCATCCGCAACCTCGGCCTCGGCATCCGCGCTGGTCGCAGCCTCAAACGCTGCAGCGGCGTGGTCGAGTGAGGGCCAAACCTCAAGAGCCGCCTCCTCGTTATTGGGCATGACGGCGATCGAGCGCTCGGGCTCGGCGTGGAGCGCGCGGGCCAGCAAGCCGTCGCGGGTGAGAGCGGCGACCGGCGCCGAAGCGAGCTCGGGGGCGCGGCGCAGCTCGCCGATGAGCGTCATGGCATCGTGCATGAGCGAAAGCGGGGTCTCGGTCGTGTCCGCGACCAGGGCGGCACCGGCGACGGCGCCCGCATGGTCCAGCACGGTGGCGGGTTTGGCGGCGCAAAAGACGACAAGACGCTTGTAGCCGGCGCACTTGACCATGCGCTCGGCAGTCTTGCGGGCGGCGGGGTCGATGTCTACGGCCACGATGCGCGCCTGGCGCTCGCGCGCTGCCGCCTCGCGCTCGCGCGCCTCGGCAAGCAGCTGCTCCCACAGGACAGCGTCGTGCAGCTGCCAGCCCTCAAAGCCCCAGCGCTCGCGTGCGGCGCCCGGGGCGCGGTCGGTCAGAATGTTCACGGCCTCCAGCAGCAGACCGCCGCCGGCGCACGAGGCATCGATCAGCGTGGGAAGGGCTTCGTTTTCGTAATCGTCGGCCGTCAGCTCGCGCTCGCATAGTGCGGTCCAGCCGACCTGCGCCAGCACCAGGGCGGCGTAGTCGGGGCGCAACACGTGTGCGCCCTCGCCGGCACGAGTCGCAGCGGGCGGCAGACGCTTGAACAGCGGGTCGCCCGAAAGGTCCAGGCTGATGCTCGCGCGGCGCTGACGCAGCGAAAGCAACAGGTGAACATCGGGGTCGGCGGCATCGACGTCGGCGCGACGGCCCGTGGTCTCGGCCAGACGGTCGCACAGCGCGTCTTTGGCGCGCAGGGCCGAGAAGCGCGTGTTGCGCAGCTGCTCGGTCACGCCGCGGGCGGTGATGGCGATGGTGGCGCCGGGGCGGATGATGGTCTCCCAGGCGATGTCGTAAACGCTATCGTACAGTTCATCGGCATCCTGCGCCTCAAAGCGCCCGAGTACCACGAACACGCGGCTCGCCAGGCGCGACCACAGACAGGCGCGGTAGCCTTCTTCGAGCTCGCCCTCAAATGTAGCGCGGCCCTTCAGCCGGCGAACATGCGAAAGCCCGAGGCGTTTAAGCTCATCGGCGAGTGCGGACTCAAAGCCCTCGGGGCAGCTTGCGTAAAATTCCATGGGTGACCTCTCTGGTTGCGTCGCTCCATTATATGATGGATGCTTCGTTTGCCCTTATCCTCGAAAGGAACCCATATGATTGATGCGTGCCCCGATTCCGCCGTGCTCTTTTTTGACGTGGACGGCACGCTGACGTCGTTCGATCCCGACAACATGACCGACAAGGACTTTTCGGCGGTTCACCCCTCGCAGGCGGTCGTCGAGGCGTTTCATCGTCTGCGCGACGCGGGACACCATGCATTTATCTGCACGGGTCGTCCCTTGTGGCTCATCGCCGATAGCTTGCGTGCGCTCGACCCCGCGGGTGTCGTTGCCATGGCGGGAGCCACGCTCGAGGTCGAGGGCCGCGTGGTACACGAGGACTGCTTTGACGAGGACGTTGTCGAGGAGCTTACACGCCGTATAGCCGCGGCAGGGATTGAGGCCTTTTTCGAGACCAACGTGGCTACTTTTGCCCTGGAACCCGCGGGTGTTGAGCAGTCGTCTCTGATCGGCACTTCTGTGGTGCACAGCGCCGAGGAAATGCGCGTCGACGGCAGTCTGCGCGTGGGCAAGGTATGCCTCAATGTGTCCAGTTTGGCTCGCGTAGCCAACGATGACGGCTTTATCGGGCGCTATTTTGAGGCCTGCAACACCGGTGGCCAGAATCGCGAGCTGAGCCCCAAGGGCATCAACAAGGGCGTGGGCGTGGCGCGAGCGCTGGCGTATCTGGGCCGCGAGGGAAATGCGCGCACCTTTGGCTTTGGCGATTCGGGCAACGACCTGGGCATGCTCGCTGCCGTCGAGACGGCTGTCGCCATGGGCAACGCCATGCCCGAGGTCAAGGCGCTCGCCGACTACGTGACCGACGATGTCGCACACGACGGTACCGTCACAGCGATGCAGCATTTCGGCCTCATCTAATGAATCCCGCGTTCTGACGTTTGCTCAAACTGCGACTCTTTGCTTTTGCATGATCAATCGATTTATCAATCCAAACACTGAGGTGTTTATACCGTTCGCCGAGAAGATAAAAACCCGCAGCTCACGACTTGATAAACGTAGGTAAAGTGTTTAGCAGTTCAACGCTCGCGTGCAAACGAAAGGAATCAGGCAGATGGCAATCAAGGTGTTCGCTGACGGTGCAAACCTCGAGGGCATGCTCGACATGTACGAGAACGGCAACGTTCAGGGTTTCACGACCAACCCGTCCCTTATGAAAAAGGGCGGCGTGACGGATTACCGCGCGTTTGCCAAAGAGGTCCTGGCCCACATCACCGATGTATCCGTGTCGTTTGAGGTCTTTGCCGACGACGTAGAGACCATGGAGGTCGAGGCGCGCGAGATCGCTACCTGGGCCGAGAACGTCTACGTCAAGATTCCGTGCGTGACTACCAAGGGCGAGTCCACCGCCGAGCTGGTGCGCAAGCTTTCGGCCGACGGCATCAAGGTCAACGTCACCACCATCTTTACGCCTACGCAGGTCGATGAGATGGTCGAGGCCGTTGACGCCGAGACGCCGTCCATCATCTCGCTCTTTGCCGGCCGTATCGCCGATACCGGCGTCGACCCCATTCCGTTTATGACGGAGTCGGTCAAGAAGGCCGCCGCCAAGCCCAACTGTGAGGTCCTATGGGCGTCCACGCGTGAGCTTATCAACATCTACCAGGCCGAGGCCTGCGGTTGCCAGATCATCACGGTACCCAACAGCATCCTGGCCAAGCGCAAGAACATCGGTCGCGACCCGTACGAGGTCTCGCTCGACACCGTGCGCGGCTTTGCCAAGGATATCGCCGCTTTGGGCTTCCATATCCTGCCGTAGCGCGAACACCGACTGTATCGTGGGCTGTTCGCCCCGGCCTTTCCTTTCCCTATCGCTCATGCGCTCCGCGAGGGTCGCGCTAGGCAAAGGAAAGGCCGGGGCTGCCGACACGAGCTTGCCAGCAAGTTGGCGCTTGGCTTCCATATCCTGCCGTGGGCAAAGGTACCCCCGCCTGCGCCGTGCAAAATTGAGAGTATTCAGCAAGGTAAAGGCTTTTACCAGTTGGGTGAAGCACGGAACAGCCCCCGTTTTGGCTCTGACGACGCTAAAACGGGGGCTGTTTTTTGCTTTTTCGTCTCTGAGGGGCATCCGGAACGGTGGAATTTGCAGAATACTCGCGATTTTGCACATCGCTACAGGGGGTACCTTTGCTTTGGCGGTTTACTTGCCCTGCACCATGGTGAGCGAGATCTTCTTGCGGTCGCGATCGACCTTTTCGACCCACACCTTGACCGTGTCACCGACTCGCACGACGTCGCTGGGGTGCTTGACAAAGCGGTTGGCCAGCTTAGAGATATGTACGAGGCCGTCCTGGTGCACTCCCACGTCGACGAAGGCGCCAAAGTCGACGACGTTGCGCACCGTGCCCTTGAGCTCCATGCCGGGTTCCAGGTCGTCGATGGAAAGTGCCGAGCGGCTAAAGACCACCTCGGGCGCGTCGTCGCGCGGGTCGCGGCCGGGCTTCTTGAGCTCGTTGACGATGTCGATGAGCGTGAGGGTGCCGCAGTCCAGGTCGCTTGCCAGCGTCGAGATGCTGCCCAGACGGCGCTCGATGTCGGGTACGCCGCCGCGGCTAAGCTCGCTTGCCGCCACGCCTGCGCGCTCAAGGACGGCCGTGGCTACCTCGTAGCTCTCGGGGTGGACGCTCGTCGCGTCGAGCGGGTTCTTACCGCCGCTGATGCGCAGGAAGCCCGCGGCGTTGAGATATGCCTTGGGCCCCAGCTTGGGGACCTTCTTAAGCTGGCGGCGATCGGTAAAGGCGCCGTTTTCCTCGCGGTAGGCCACGATGTTCTTTGCCGTGGTCTTGGTCAGGCCGGAGACGCGCTGCAGAAGCGAGGGGGAAGCCGTGTTCACGTCCACACCCACCGCGTTGACGCAGTCCTCGACCACGCCGGAG
>CAJMPF010000117.1 GCA_905215195.1 uncultured bacterium
TCTACACCCAAGACGAGCCGAGCAACGGCCTGCTTGGCCAGACGCGCCGTGGTGAAGCTGAGTCGGTTGCCGTGTATACACGCTCCGGACAGTTGGTCGGCGATGACTCTCGCCATGCCACGACGTATAACCCGCCTTCGCGCTCGCAGGACAGTGTTGCGAGCGGTTATCGTCCTGGTGCTTATGAC
Source organism: uncultured bacterium (assembly GCA_905215195.1). GTDB lineage: Bacteria > Actinomycetota > Coriobacteriia > Coriobacteriales > Coriobacteriaceae > Collinsella. Next base: position 189 of record CAJMPF010000117.1, read on the forward strand.
ACGCCGTCGAGCTACGCCGAGAACACCCGCGCCCGTGCCGCCGCTGCGCCCGCGCCTGCACCGAGCGATGCCTCGGCCTATGCGAGCAATATCATCAACGCCACACCGCAGCTGCCGGCCTATGTCCTGCGCCCCGAGAGCTATGACGACGTGGAGACCGTGGTGCGCCGCGTTCGCACCAAGCAGCCTGTCGCACTGATTTTTGTGGGCGTACGCACCGAAGTTGCCAAGCGCGTCTTGGACTTCTCTTACGGCTTTGCCTGCGGTCTGGGTGCCACGGTCAAGGAGGTGGGCGACCGCGTGTTCATGGTGCTGCCCGCCGGTTGCGAGGTCAAAGATTCCGATCTCAAGAAGCTTCGTGCCGACGGCTACCTCAAGTAAAGACAAGACGAGGAGATTCCCATCAACATCTACACTATCGTCCAGCTGGTCAATACGCTGTTCAACTTTTACTCCACGCTCATTGTGGTCTACTGCCTTATGACGTGGATTCCTATGAAGCAGGGCGGATTGCTACAGGATATCGCCGCCGTCCTCGATAGCGTGTGCGGCCCGTGGCTCAATTTGTTCCGCCGGTTTATCCCGCCCATGGGCGGCGTCGATTTTTCACCGGTCGTTGCGATTATTGCGTTGCAGTTGGTGCAGAAGCTGGTTCTGCAACTTCTTATAGGTATACTCATATAAAACTGGCTTAGTAACTCACGTCGGGCGCACGGCGCCAAGGCGAAGATAAAGGAGAACTTGTTATGGCTATTACCCCTGCTGACATTCAGGCTCAGACCTTCTCTGAGGCCAAGCGCGGCTACGATCCCGCCGAGGTCGACGTCTTCCTGGAGACCCTGTCCTCTGAGGTCGACGCCATGCTCGCCAAGATCGTCGATCTTAAGGGTCGTCTGACTGCCACCGAGCAGCAGCTCGCCGATACGCAGGCCCAGCTCGTTCAGGCTCAGGATGCTGCCGCTCAGGCCGTCCCTGCCGCGCCCGTCGCCGCTCCTGCACCCGACTTCTCCGCTCAGGAGCGCCAGATTTCCGCTGCCCTGATTGCTGCCCAGCAGACCGCCGAGGGCATCGTCAACGACGCCAACGAGAACGCTGACCGCATCCGCAACGAGGCCGACGCCAAGGCCCGCGAGGTCATCCGTCAGGCCCTGACCGAGAAGCAGGCCGAGCTTGAGGAGATCGACCGTCTTAAGGCTTCCCGTGAGGAGTTTAAGGCCGAGTACCTCAAGCTCATCCAGCACTTCATGGACGATGCTCAGAACTCCTTCCCGTCCGATCTCATGGCTTCCACGCCGGTCGGTTCCGCCGCTTTCCCTAGTTAAACTTCGTCCACTCGCGCGTTCCTGCTGCCGAGCCGCTGCCCGTCGCCGAGCCGGTTATCCCCGTTGCCGATCCCTTCGCACCGATCGACAACTTCGCTGCCGATGACCTGGACTAACATCCAGCTATCATGTAGCGCCTAGAAAGGGCCCGCAGTTCGCGGGTCCTTTTTTTGTGGCTGTACGCAGTCTGCAAAACAAAACGCCGAGTCCTGCGTTTGAGGGCACAGGACTCGGCGAAGGGCGCGTGGTCAAAGGTGGATTTTAAGGCATGTTCCAATAATCTACTTGAGGAGGAAGTCGGGGAGGGGAATGGTGCGGGCCTCGCGATGCTCAGGATCGGCGATGTGGTCGGCTGGATAGCCGCAGACGAGCATGTGATAGGGATAGATGCCCTCGGGCAGGCTGAACTGCTCACAGGCCACCTCGGGCTTAAAATGGCACACCCAGCACGTACCCAGGCCCTGCTCCTCGGCCTCCATCATCATTTGATCGCAAACAATCGAGGTGTCGATAGCGCTGGAGTTCATCTGGTCATAGGGGCGAACCCAAGCGTCGTCGGTAACGCTGCAAATGAGGAAGATGAGCGGAGCGCCAAAGATGGACCCATCACGAGCAAACCGAGGCTGACAAGCAGCAGCCTTCTCCAGAAGCTCAGGCGTATCCAACACCATCACACGGGTTGGATGATTATTACAAGCAGAAGGAGCAATACGCCCAGCCTCAACAATGGCATCCACCACAGCCTGCTCCACAGCCCGAGCCTCAAATTCACGACAAGAATACCGACCCCGAGCCAGATCCAAATAAGACATACAAGCCCTCCAACAATTAAAAATCAAACAAACCCAAAGTAACCCAAACAGTACCCAAAGCAGCAATCAGTCAAACGCTCATCGAGGGCCAAAGTGTCCGAACGGATACCAAAGGTCCCTTCAGCCAAGCCCACATTGCACTATAACTATCAGCCAAAGTTCCCAATGGGGGTACATAAGGGAGCGGGCCCGACCACTAATAACCTTTTGAACGACTCTGCTTGCAGCCGGAGTGAAAAAGGTTATTAGTGGCCGGGCCCGCGACCGGTGGGACATGTACCCCCAATTAACTGTTCTTCATGACAATCGAATCCACGACATCAGCCACATTCTCGCAGCAGTCGGCGCAGTACTCCAGGAAAGCGTAGACGTCACGCCAGGCGATGACCTCGAGCGGGTCCTTGCCATTGACGTGCAGGTTGCGCATAGCGTTGATGTAGAGCTCGTCGGCCTCGGACTCGATCGTGTTGATCTGGATGACGAGTTCGCGCAGGGTCTTGGACTTGCGGTAGTTGGGCAGCTCGACCATCAGGTCCTTCATGGCGCGGCAGGCGTCGGTCACCTTGTGGGCGATCACGATGGCATCGGGATGGATGCTCTGGATGTTGGTGAAGTAGACGCGCTGCACGACGCCCTCGATACGGTCGAGCACGGTGTCGAGCGAGCAGCTCATCAGGTCCAGGTCCTCGCGCTCAAGCGGGGTGATAAAGGCCGTGAGCAGAGCGTCCTCAAGCTCATGGTGCTTCTTGTCCGCCGCATGCTCGATCGCGTGCATCTTGTCGAGCATATCGTGAATCTTCGCGGGATCGAAGTTCTCGAAAATCTTGGTGAGCAGCTCGGCAGCCTGTACGGCAAGATCGGCGCAGGCGACGTAGTTGTCAAAGTAGAACGAATCGGGTTTCTTTGCCATGGGTGGGTCCTTTCGAGGCGAAGACGGGTGGGCGAAGTATTGCGGTCCAGATGGACGCTCGGTTTGGCTAGATGAACATCATGAACAGCTTGGCCATGACAAAGCTGATGAGTCCGCAGGCAGGGAAGGTGAAGAACCAGGTGAACATCATGTCCTTGACCACGCCGAAGTTGATGGCCGAAAGGCGCTTGACGGCGCCGACGCCCATGATGGCGCAGGTCTTGATGTGGGTGGAGGACACAGGGATACCGGTAAGGGTGGCAAGCAGCAGATTCGCGGCGCCTGCGAGGTCGGCGGAGAAGCCCTGATACTTCTCCAGCTTGACCATGCTCTGGCCGACGGACTTGATGATGCGCTCGCCGCCCACGCTGGTGCCGACGCCCATGGTGGCCGAGCACAGCAGCATGATCCAGATGGGGATGCCGGCGTCGCCGACGCTCGTCTGTCCGCTGGCAAAGGCGACACCTAAAAAGAGCACGCCGATGAACTTCTGTCCATCTTGCGCGCCGTGCATAAAGCTCATGGCCGCGGCGCTCGCGATCTGAGCGTATTTAAAGAAGACGTTGGCACGTCGCCTGTTGGCGGCGGCGAAAAGAATCGAGACGAGCTTGCACAGGACCCAACCCATGACAAAGCCCAGGCCGATGGAGAGCGCCAGGCCGTAGATGACCTTCATCCACTCATGGACGTTGACGCTGTTCGCGCCGCCGAGGGCGATAGCGGCACCGGTCAGGCCGGCGATAAGGCTGTGGCTTTGCGAAGTGGGGATGCCAAAACGCGATGCCGTGGCGCCGTAGACGACGATGGAGAACAACGCCGCGCACAGACAGGCAAGCGCCATGGTGCTGTTTCCGCCAAAGTCGACGATATGTGAGATGGTGTTGGCGACGCTCGCGTTAAAGTGCGTCATGATGAGCACGCCGAGGAAGTTGAATGCGGCGCTCATGAGGATGGCGGCGCGGGCGGGCATGCAACGCGTAGTGACGCAGGTCGCGATGGCGTTGGGCGCGTCGGTCCATCCGTTGACGAAGATGGCGCCGAGCGCGAGAATCACGGTGACGGCAAGGACTGGGTTCGACACAATTTGGCCGAGGAAGGTTGAGAACGTTACGTCCATATATGGGCTTTCTCGAAGTTTGCAGACACGTTACAAAAACATGATAAATCGTATCACCTCCTGCGGGTTTCTTTACCGAGTTCTGATGGGAGAAGTGAATTTTTTGGCACTAAAATTGAATATAAGCCCTGTTGACCGCGGGTATTCTTTTTGCTAACACGCCATGAGGACACGCGTGCGCGCCCCAACACCCCAAAACCACAGTCTGTTCGCTTTACAACATGCAAACACGCGTTCGATAATAGGGGGCATGGAATATCGACAGACAGACGGCAAAACTCGGCGCGTGCACAAGCAGTATGTGGACGTCGTGGCTCGCATCCTCGCGGGCGGACAGGTCGTGCCGGTCACCGTCTGCTGGGTCGACGGCCGTTGTTTTACGATCGACGAAATTATCTCGACAACCGGGTTTGGCCTGATGGTCCACGGCATCCGTACGTCAACGTATAAGGTGCGTTTTGGCGGGCACGCGACCGAGTTGTATCTGGAGGACCAGACGCGCGAGCGGGCGGACGGCTCGCAGGCGCACGTGATGCGTTGGTGGGTCTGGGCCTTTGATCGTACGCTTGAGGGCGAGCGCCGTAGGTAAGGACGTGCGGCATTCGGGTACAATGGCAGGAATCTTGTCACCTACGGCGCTGTCGTGCGCTTTTTGAAAGGACGTAGTATGAACGATATCCAGGGCTATCAGAACGGCCCCATCGAGACCGGCGCAAGTCGCGCCAAGGAGATGTCGCCGCGTGCGTACAATCTTGCCATGTCTGCCCTCATCTTCTTGGGCTTTTGCGCCATGGGCGCCGGTGCTTACTTTACGAGCACCATGGCGTTTGCCCGCATGATGATGAGCGGCGCTGCCCTGCCACTGGTCTTTGGCTCGTTTATCCTGACTATTGTCGGCATCGTCATGATGTCTGTTGCTGCCAGCAAACAGTCCGTGGGCCTGTCGCTCACGGGTTACGTAATCTTTGCGAGCACCTTTGGCCTGACCGCGTCGTTTGGCCTTGCAAACTACGACCTGCCCACCATCAACACCGCCTTTATCGCCACCGCTGCCATCACCTTTGTCTTCGGTGCGCTGGGCGTGACCTTCCCCAAGTTCTTCCAGCGTGTGTACGGCATTGGTTTTGGCATCCTACTTGCCACGATTCTGGTCGAGATCGTGCTGATGTTCATGGGCGTCTCGCAGTCCATCACCGATCTGATCGTGATCGTGGTGTTCGCCGGGTTTATTGGCTACGACACCTATGTTGCCACGACGGTGCCGCCCACGCTGCCCAATGCGGTGCTCATGGCGTCCAACCTGTTCGTGGACATTATCAACGTGTTCCTGCGCATCCTGAACATTCTCGGTCGTCGCGACTAGCGCGGCATTGCGACGCTTCCTACCGGACACGGTAAAACGATACGAAAGGCGGTCCTTCGGGGCCGTCTTTTTTGTGCGTGGCGGGGTATCATGGATGGGAAAAGCCGATAGCGGCAGAGACCGAGA
>CAJMPF010000118.1 GCA_905215195.1 uncultured bacterium
TGCCTTCTCGGCAACAAACGCCGCTGCCGAGGTATCGAGCTGCACCGTTGCGTGCGTGTGGGTGGGCGCGGCGACCTCGCCGGCATGCATCACGATGATGCCGCAGGTGCTCGTCTTAACAAACTCGACCATCTTGGGATCGGTGAAGCCGGTCACGTCGTTGACGATCGAGGCGCCGCAGCGCACGGCCGCCTTGGCAACCGCCACATGACGCGTGTCGATCGAGACGATGGCGCCCTCCTTGGCCAGCGCGCGCACCACGGGCAGCACGCGGCGAGCCTCCTCGTCGGGGTTGACCGGGGTAAAACCAGGGCGCGTGGACTCGCCGCCCACGTCGATGATGTCGGCGCCGGCGTCAAGCATCGCCAGGCCGTACTCGATGGCGGCATCCGGGTCGAAGTGTTCCCCGCCATCGCTAAACGAATCGGGCGTCACGTTGAGGACGCCCATGATGCGCGGACGGTCAAAGCTGAGCTCATACTTTCCGCACCGCCATGTCTTGCTGTCGTTCGCCATGAACATCCTCCTAAAATGCCCACACCGCCGAGCTTGGGGAGCTGGCGGCGGGGTCGCTTTGCACTCAGTCTTTCTATTGTATCCGCGCACACGGGCTAGAACGCAAACGCGGCAGCGATGTCGCAAGAAATCAGCAGGTCGGCATTTGCATCCTGATCGGTGGGAGCAAGATTGCAAATGGCCAGCGTATCGCCGGTAAAGTAACGCGTAAGGCCCGCCGCCGGATACACCACGAGCGAGGTCCCGCCCACAATGAGGGCATCGCCCGCGGCGATGGCGGCAACGGCGCCGGTCAGCACATGCTCATCGAGCGGTTCCTCGTAGAGCACCACATCGGGCTTAATGCGCCCGCCGCACGCGGGGCACACGGGCACGCCCGCGGCGTCCTCGTGCTCGCGCGAGCAAATCCACTCGGCGCTATAGACCGCGCCGCACGACTGGCAAATGTTGCGATGGACCGATCCGTGCAGCTCGAACACGCGCTGTGAGCCGGCCATCTGATGCAGGCCGTCAATGTTTTGCGTCACCACGGCATTTAGCTTGCCGGCGCGCTCCAGCTCGGCCAGCTTGGTGTGGCAGCGGTTGGGCTTGGCGCCAAGCGCGATCATCTTGGTGCGGTAGAAGTCGAAGAACTCGGCCGGGTGCACCTCGTAAAAGCTATGCGAGAGCATGGTCTCGGGCGGGTAGACAAACTGTTGGTGATATAGGCCGTCCACGCTGCGGAAATCGGGGATGCCACTCGCCGTGGAAACGCCCGCGCCGCCAAAGAAGACCACGCGCTTGTGGGTGCCGAACAGCTCCGCCAGCGCGGCGGAGGCCTGTTTGGAGTCCGTTATCGCCTGCGTCATATGAGTCCTCCGTCCTTGTTGGTCGGGCAGCGTCGGGCGATGTCCCAGCATGCGGCCTTTGGGTCAGCACGCGCGGTGCCCACCACCGCCCCTGTTGCGCTAATCTTAAGCCTGCCAACCCCGTCGAAAGGACACCATGCCTCAGACTTACACTTTCGCCTCGTGGAACGTCAACGGCCTGCGCGCCGTGCTCAAAAAGGACCCGAGCTTTATCCAGATCGCGCAAGAACTCGACGTCGATATCCTGGCGTTGCAAGAGACCAAGTTGCAAGAAGGCCAGGTTGATATTGACCTGCCCGGCTATCGCCAAACCTGGAGCTACGCCGAGCGTAAAGGCTATTCGGGCACTGCGGTCTTTAGCCGCCAGGAACCGCTGCGCGTGCTGCACGCCGACGCGCTGTTACCCTACGCCGGCGAGGGCGAGGCGGCCGAGCTCGTGGCGCAGGCCACGACCGAGGGCCGCGTCTGTGCGCTCGAGTTCGACAAGTTTTGGTTCGTGGACGTCTATACGCCCAACGCCCAAAATGAGCTCGCGCGCATCGATGTACGCATGGCCTGGGACGATGCCTATCGTGGCTTTTTGAGCGCGCTTGAGCGCGAGACCGGCAAGCCCGTGGTGACCTGTGGCGACTTTAACGTGGCGCACGAGGAGATCGACCTTAAGAACCCCAAGTCCAACCGCGGCAACGCCGGCTTTTCGGACGAGGAACGCGGCAAGTTTACCGAGCTGCTCAACGCCGGCTTCACCGATACCTGGCGCGCGGCAAACCCCGACATCGAGGGCGTCTACAGCTGGTGGAGCTACCGCTTTAATGCCCGCAAGAACAACGCCGGCTGGCGCATCGACTACTTCCTGGTAAGCGACGCAATCGCCGACAACGTACGCGACACCGGCATCCGCGGCGACATCTTTGGCAGCGACCACTGCCCCGTCACCCTCACGCTAGAGCTCTAGCCCCAAGTAATTCCTCTAGGGGACAGAGGAAAACAGATCATGTGACCCCTCTCCCCCTATAAGTTGCGGTGGAATAGTTCCTGTTTGGGCAGCAAATAGCCAAAAACGAGAACTATTCCACCGCAAGTTCGTGAGGAAACGCGAAATGCCTTACAGCCCGTATTTCACGACGACACGGTTAATGCGACGGCACCAAGGCTTGTACAAGGCGGCCAAGAACACGCAGGTCGCGAGGCCGTGTGTGATATCGAACGGCACTGCCGTGGCAAGACGCGCCACGGCACCCGCCCACGTGAGCGGCTGTACAAATCCAATGATGTCATACGCGTTAATCACGACGCCATAGAGCAAGCCCGACGCAAAGCCGTACGCCAGCAGCGCTGGCATGCGCACGGTGCCGTCGGCGCGGTCGAACGCACCCGCATACGCCAGCGCACCGCCAACGTATCCCACGAGCCCCCAGGCATACATCTGCCATGGCGTCCACATGCCCTGTCCAAAAAAGAAATTGCTGGTCAGCGCCGCCAGCGCGCCAACCATAAAACCATTGCGGCGACCAAGCGTCGCCCCCGCGATAATGGCGATGGCGCTCACCGGTTTAAAGTCGGGAATGGGCCCGAACAGGATGCGCCCCGCCGCCGCCCGCGCCGCCAGCACCAGCGTGGGCATAATCTGGCGCAAACCCGGACGAGATGCCTCATAACCCGCAAAGAACAGCGCGAGCACCAGCGCCACCACAGCCAGCATGGCCAACGCTGCCTGCTCAACACCCGACAGCAACGCCACTGTCATCACCGCCGGCACCGCCAACAACAGCGGGATCTCCAGTTTTGCGAGTAAACGCGAGAAACGACAGTCCGTCATCCCATCACGCCCTATAGAACACGTTGTCGGCAAAGAAGTCGGCCGGGGGCTCCATGCAGGCAATCTCGCCGTCAAACATCATGGCGACGTCGTCGGCTACCTGCTCGGCAAAGTCCAAATCGTGCGTAGCCATGATGACGGTGCCGCCAGCCTTCGCATGGTCACGCAGGGCGCGGGCGATGATGCGGCGGCTGAACAGGTCTAGACCCTTGGTGGGCTCATCGAGCAATAGCAGTTCGGGGCCGATTAGCAGCAGTTTTGCCAATGCAAGCAGTTGACGCTGCCCGCCCGAAAGATCGTACGGATGGCGTCCATCCAGACCCGACAACCCCAAGCTCGCCGCACGCTCCCGCGCCAAGTTCTCGTCATATCCGCAGGTCGAGGCCCATTCCATCAGCTCATCGCGAACCGTCTCGGCAACCAGCAATGCTTTGGGATTCTGAGGCAGCAGCGCCGCCGAGGCCGCTCCGCGCACCATGCGGCCGCGCTGCAGCTTGGCGGTCTTCGCCAGCACCGAGAGCATCGTCGACTTGCCGCAGCCGTTACCGCCAACAACCGCATGCACCGCACCGGCCGAAAACGACGCATCGAGCCCACGCAACACCCAGCCGGACGCTCGATCGTAGCGAAACCAACCTTCCAACAGGGTGGTAGCCGACCCAGCGTGCATTTTTTGGAGTATTCTGCTTCCATCCGTGCGCGAGAAGGCTTCCAAGCCGTTCTCGAGCGACGTTTGCGCCACAAATTCGGACGATTTGTCCAATTCTGAACTTTTTTTCGCGCTCGATACGTCCCCGGGCGGCTCCAGAGAGCCCAAATTGTCCTCACGCCTGCTGAATACTCCGTTTTTTGCACATCGGATGGCACCCCACCCCAACGTGTCATCGGAAAACAGCGATTCTCGGCGTCCCAAAGAAGCCATATCCGCCACTTCGCGCACGCGACCGCCCTCAATCCGGTACGCACGCGTCGCATACTCGAGCATCGGCCGCGGTTGATGCGTAGCCACAACAACCGTGCAGCCCAGCTCACGGTTCACGCGAAACAGCGCGTGCAGAAAATTCTTCTCGGCAACGGGATCGAGCTGAGACGTGGGCTCGTCGAGCAGCAGCACGTGCGGGCGCAGCGCCAGAACGGCCGCCAACGACAGCAGCTGCTTGCGGCCACCCGAAAGCGTATCGGTATCACGATGAAGCCAGTCCTCCAGACCAAAGAAATAGCTGGTCTCGGCAACACGGCGGCGCATCTCGTCGCGCGACACACCCAGATTCTCTAGGCCAAACGCCATCTCGTGCCACACGGTCTCGCACACAATCTGGTTCTCGGGATCCTGGAACACGTAGCCCACGCGCTCCGCAGACGCGCGCACGTCCATGTCGGCAACGTTCTCGCCCAGCACGCGCGCATCACCAGTGCGCTCGCCCGCTGGAGCGATCTCGGGCTTGAGCAGCGACAGCAGCGTCGACTTGCCCGAACCGGTACCGCCAACAAGCAGTGCAAACGCACCTTGGGAAACACGCCAATCAAGCCCCTCGAGCACCGGTGCCTTGACCCCGGGATAGGCAAAACTAAGGCCTCGCACCTCAATCGCCGGCGCGGCCGAGCCATATGCCACACCCGCCGCCGAGCTCCTATCAAACCGAGCCATCAGCCAAACCTCTTCTCATCAATCGCGTGCAACGCGCAAGGCAACACCATCCAGGCGGCGTACACGACATAGCCTGGCCACGGCGCCGGCACCGAGAGCTGCGGGTAAAACGAATACTGCGTCGTCGCGGCCCACGCCACCGCCACCGCGGCGGCGCCAAACACCGCAAGTCCAACCAGCGCGGCAGCGTCGCCGCGCCCCAGTCGATACCGCGCATATGTCGTACGACGCGTCGCGGCACCCCACCCGCGCGAGCGCATCGCGTCCGCGCGCTCCAGCGAATCTTCCATGCCCCAGCCCATCAACACGCTCGACGCCCGCAGGCGCGAGCGCACGGGGTCGGCCGGCGCACGCCCCGGTACATCAATCGCGTCCTGCACCGCCAGCACCGTGCGGCCGCGGCGCAAAAACTGCGGGATAAGCCTCATGCACATCGAGATCATGAGCGCAATCACCGGCGCGGCATTACCCAGCAGCGCGAGCACCTTGTCGTATTCGAGCATCGACGCCGCGGCCTCAAACCACAGCACGCTCGCCACAAACAGCCCGCCCATGCACAGGCCATATACCATGCTCTCCAGATACACCGCGCGCATGCCAATACGGAACAGCTCCGTCGAACCCGAAGCGCTAAACAGTGGATTGACCAGCGCGATAATCAAAATCACCGGCAGCTGCCAGCGAAGTGCGCCCAGCGTGCGGGCAGCCCCACGCGTCACAAATCCATACGCCAGCCCGCCCGCAAGCGACAGCGCAATCAGCACCGGCTGCATCGAGAACATGGTGAGCCCCAGCGTCAGCACTATATAGAGTGCCGGCACAGCCGGATGCGACATCGAGAACGCCGCGACGGGCTCGCCGCCAAACTCCTCTTGTATGTTGTCCACGGGCACCCCCGTCCCCTCGCTCAAACGACAGCTCCGCAGCACCGCCAACGCCGCACGCAAGCAGCGCAAACGCCAGAAACGCTA
>CAJMPF010000119.1 GCA_905215195.1 uncultured bacterium
GTGGTCGGCGCGGTCTTTGGCCTCATCATCGGCGCGCGCCTGTTCTACGTCGTCTTTTACGGCGATGGCTACTATTGGACTCACCCGCTCGAGATCTTTGCCACCAACGAGGGCGGCATGAGCTTCCACGGTGGCCTGGTGGGCGGCATCTTGGGCGGCATCATCGTGTGCCGCATGTACAAGCTTGATGCATGGACCGTCGCCGACCTTGCCGTGATCGGCGCCCCGCTGGCCCTGTGCCTGGGCCGTTGTGCCAATTTCGTCAACGGTGAGCTGTGGGGTAAGCCGACCGATCTGCCCTGGGGTGTGGTCTTTGGTGGCACCGCGGGCGATATGCCGCGTCATCCTTCCCAGCTCTATGAGGCATTCCTAGAGGGCGTCGTGCTCTTCTGTATTTTGCAGGTGCTCAGCCGCAAAAAGCCGCTGCTGCCCCAGGGTACGTTTATGGGCGTGTTCGTGATGGGGTACGGCATCGTCCGCTTTCTCGTTGAGTTCGTGCGCGTGCCCGATGCCCAGCTGGGTTATCTGCTGGGAGGCATTATCACCATGGGTCAGCTGCTGAGCCTGCCGCTCGTAATCGCGGGCCTGGCACTCATCATCTTTGCCCGTCGCCGCAATCGCCCCCAGCGCATCTACCTCGACGCCTAACCAAAACCACCACAAAGGGGACAGGCACCTTTGTGGTGGTTTTGCCGAGTTTGATAGGTTTCTAGAAAGGCTTTCGGACTGTGAAGGATCCCGACCTCTCCACAACGGCTGCGCGCGACGCTGCCCGCATCGTCTGGTTTAAACGCTACCCCGCCAAGCAGACGCTCATCGCATTTTTGCTCGCGCTGTTGGCGACCACGGCGTTTTCCATCGATCCCGCCCCGGTGTCGAGCAACGCAGTCTTGGCGATTGACCCCAAAGCCTCGGGCATGCTGTACGTGTGCTACGAGGTGCTCCTCTCGTTTGCCGGCCATACCGACGCGGTCATGCTGCTTGCGCTTGCCTGCCTGCTCACGCTGCCGTTTCGCTACGTGTTCTTTGGCCGCGGCGACGCTTGGCGTCCCTCGGTGATCCTTCCGTCGCTGTTCTTTGCCGTCTGCATGGTGTTTGGCCGCAGTTACGACCTCACCGATTCGGCCGAGATCGTGCTCGGCGACAAGGCCCGCATCATCTGCGCCTGGATAGGCGGTGCGGGCTGGATGCTCTTGGCGGTCGTTGCCTTCTACCTTGCCTTTGAGTGTCTAGATTGGCTGAGCTCTCGGCGCATTCCGTTTTCCGAAGCGCACTTTGGCCGCGTATGGCGTGTGGCTCACGCCGTGCTCTCGGTCCATCCCTTTGCCGGGCCCTTCCTGGTGCTTATGATCGCCTGGGCGCCCACGCTCATCGCTTCGCTGCCCGGCCTTTTTATGGGAGATACGGGTGCGCAGATTCGCCAGTGGTTCAACTACCCCAACGGCACGAGTGACTACCTGCGTCTGCTCAATCCCAATGTGTTGCTCAACGGACATCACCCCGTGGTGCACACGGCTATCATCGGTTCGTGCGTCCAGCTGGGGCTTTCGCTATTTAACAGCGCCAATGCGGGCCTTGCCATCTACACTTGTGCCCAATTCGTCATCACCGCCGCCTGCATGTCCTATTCCATATCGTCGCTGCGCAAGCTGGGCGTGAGCCTGCCGGTCCGCGGCGTGATCTTGCTGTTCTTTGTGTTTATGCCCATGTTCTCCAACTATGCGGCTCTGCTTACCAAAGATGTGCTGTTTGCCGACGCGTTTTTGGTGCTGTTGGTGCAGACCGTGAAGCTCGTGGCCTGCGGCCTGCCCCGTCGCGATGCCAATGCCGAGCGTGCGGGCGAACAGAGGCCCGTGCTCTTTGCGCGCCATGACTGGCTGCTGCTTGCCCTGGGCGCCATGGGTTCCACGTTTCTGCGTAACGGCGGCCTGGTGTTTCCCCTGGTGGCATGCGTAATCGCGGCGGCGTTTTGCGCATGGGACGCGCATGTGGCTCATCGTGCAGCCAGGCAGACTGGTGCTGCGACTTCGGGCGCCACGCCGCGCTTCCGCTGGGTCGGCGTCCTCGCGGTGCTCGCGCTCTGTCTTGCCTCTAATATGTACTTCACCAAGGTCTTTATGCCGGCGCACGACATCACGCCTGGTTCCAAGCGCGAAATCCTCTCGATTCCGTTCCAGCAGACGGCTCGTTTCGTCCAAAAGCACGACGGCCTCAACTCGGGCGTCAACCCTACGGTTAAGGAGGACGGCACCATCGTGGAGGCTCCTTGCGACGGCTTGGTGACCGACGAAGAGCGTGCCGTGATCGACCGTGTGCTCAAGTACGAGAACTTGGGCCGCCGTTACAACCCGGATAAGTCGGACGCCGTCAAAAATTGCTTTAACGAGTATGCCTCGCAGGAGGACATCAAGGCCTATTTTGAGGTGTGGGCCCAGATGTTCAAAAAGGACCCCGAGTGCTATATCTCGGCGCTCGTCAATAACTACTACGGGTACTTCTATCCGAGCGCTCGCGATGCGTGGGTCTACAGCACGGCGCGCAGTGCCGAGATCATGGCGAAGCCCGATAACCTCAAGTACTTTGACTTCCATCCGGTTGACAGCAAAGCCGTGCGCTGGTGCGACCACCTGATCAACCTGTACCGCGTGGCAGTACAGCGCATCCCGTTTATCTCGCTCACCATGAGCTCGGCCACCTATGTGTGGATCATGATCGCCGTGGTGGTCTATCTGCTACGTCGTCATTCGTGGCGCGGGCTGGCCATTTGGGTGCCGCTGCTGGGCGTGCTCGCCGTGTGCCTGATCGGTCCCTGCAACGGCTCGACCTACATGCGCTACCTGTATCCGGTCATCGCCTGCATGCCCTTTGCCATCGGCGCCACCATCACCCGCAGCGACCTCCTCTGGTCCTAATTTGGTGCAAAGGGGACAGGTTACTTTGCACTAAGGGGCCGCATCATCACGACGCCTTCATTTTGGGGTTTATCTTGCAGGCCGGTAGGTATATCATAACGACGTTTGTTTATATTGCCCGAGCATTCGCGCTGGGCTTTAGGTCGAAACCGATAGGAGACACGTATGTCCGGACACTCTAAGTGGGCCACAACCAAGCATCGTAAGGGCGCGCAGGACGCCAAGCGTTCCGCCCTCTTCTCCAAGCTCAGCCGCAACATCACCGTTGCTGCCCGTCTCGGCGGCGACCCGCTGCCCGAGAACAACGCCAGCCTCGCTGCTGCCGTTGCTAAGGCCAAGGCTCAGTCCATGCCTAAGGACAAGATCAAGTCCGCTATCGACAAGGCCTTCGGTTCGGGTGCCGATGCCGCCGTCTACGAGAACATCGTGTACGAGGGCTACGGTCCCGCCGGTGTCGCCGTCTACGTCGACTGCCTGACCGATAACCGCAACCGCACCGCTGCCGACGTCCGTTCCGCCTTCTCCCACGCTGGTGGCAACCTGGGCACCTCCGGTTCCGTCGCCTTCCAGTTTGAGCGCAAGGGCCAGATTGTCGTTGCCAAGGAGGTCCTGGACGAGAACGCCAAGAAGGAGACCATGATCGCCAACGGTCCTGCCGGTGACGAGGATGAGTTCATGATGGCCATCGCCGAGGCCGGTGGCGAGGACTACGAGGACGCCGGCGAGGAGTGGATCGTCTGGACCGCTGCTAACGACGTCATGGCTGTCTCCAAGGCGCTCGAGGAGCAGGGCGTCCAGGTCAAGGGCTCCGAGACCACCATGGTCCCGACTACCCCGACCGAGGTCTCCGGTACCGACGCCAAGAAGGTCCAGCGCCTCATCGACCGTCTTGAGGAGCTCGACGACGTCCAGGACGTCTACAGCACCATGGATATGACCGACGAGGTCATCGCTGCCCTCGAGGAGGAGTAGCGCCCACACGGGTTAAGCCGTGCATATCTGGGCATAATGAAGCGAGCATGCAAGCCTCGTGGAATAGATGAGCCGGATCCGCGTGCGTATGGCACCGGACCCGGCTCTTTTATAATGATGCGAGCCGTTTTGCATTCTGTGGACCGAAACCTGAAGGGAGCGCGCGTGCGCGTACTCAAACGAGCCCTAGCGATCGTGTATCTTGCCGCCGCCATCGTGGCGCTGGGTACGCTTGTCTGCCAGTTCTGGGGACCGTATACGTATCGCTTTATGCTGCTGTTGCGTGACACCATGCCTCGCGTCGTCGTTACGGTGTGCGCCGCTATCGTGGCGCTTGGCGTGCTCATCGGTTTTTTCCGCCTGATGTTCGCGCGTCGCGAGCCGTCCTGCGTGCATCCGGCGGGGGAGCGCAATATCGAGGTCACGCTCGCAGCGCTTTCCTCGTGCGCCCGTGCCGCGGCAGAGTGCGATGATCGCGTGATGGTTGAGCGTATCGAGGCACGCGTTCAAGGCTCCGACGAGTCGCGCGTTCGTTTTAAGGTCGAGGCCATCGCGCTCGATGACAAGGACGTTGCCGCTCTTGCCACCTCGATGCAGCAGCGCATCGAGAAGGCCTGCGACACCATGCTCGGCACGCCGGGCACGACCGCGCGCGTCCGTTTTTTGCCGTCCAAGACTACCGTCCAGACCGTGGAGGTTTCCGGTGAGTGATACCAATCAAGACAAGACCGCCCGCACGCCGCGCCTGACAATCGACCAGAACGCTACGCCGGCAGGCGAGTCCGCCGACACCAAGCCCGAGGCCGGCGAGCAGCACGACAGCGCCGCCAACGACTTTGACGAGGCCATGGGTCTCATCAAAGGTACGGGCGCTGCTATCTGGAGCTACGCCGTGCGCCACCCCAATACTACGCTCGGTGCCTTGGCAGGCTTTATCCTCGCCGTGCTGGTACTTACGTTGGGTCTGTGGGACACGCTCGTCATCGCATTCTTTGTGCTGATCGGCGCCGTGATCGGCCAGATTCGCGACGGCGAGAACGGTATCGTCAACTTCTTCGGCCGTCTGTTTAGCGGCCGCTAGCATGTATTCGACCGCCGCGTGTGCGGTGGGCATAAGGAGGAACCATGGCTTTTAAGACGAAGGTCGATGTGGCCGATACCGAGCTCGAGGCGAATGGGGCCGTCGCCGATGCCGGGGACGTGACGCTCGAGGACGAGGCGCTCGTCGAGGCCGAATCCGATGCGGACGAGGACAACGAGGAGATGGACGAGGAGGCGGACGAGTCCGAGGACTCGCTGACCTATTCCAACGGTGTGATCGAGAAGATCGTCGCCATGGCCACCCGCGAGGTACCGCACGTCCTGGGCATGAAGGGCAACCTCATGCACTTTGTGCAGGAGCAGTTTGGTGCCGAGAACCTGACCAAGGGCGTGACGGTCGAGGTCACCGATGACAACCGCGTGGTCGTCAACATCTCGGTCATCATCGAGTACGGCGCCTATGCGCCTGCGATCTTTGACGACGTTAAGGCGCGCGTCACCGAGCGTCTGGCCTCGATGACCGGCCTTGAGGTGGCAGGCGTCAACCTGCGCATCGAGGATGTCATCACCCCCGAGGAGTACGAGCATCGCACCAGCCAGCACGAGTAACCTACCAAAAAGGTGCAGGTTTATTTTGGCAGGTTTTACCTGCCAAAACGCCAAACGGTCGACCGCGCAAGCAAAAGTGCGGTCGACCGTTTTCTATATGCCCCCGATGCAGGCATACCGCTCGTCTAACTAAGGGTTGCAATCTTCGCGTTCCGCGTTACCCTAATGGGCGCATTGTTTCCAAATTGTTAACGAAGGGTTGCCGTAATGGCTGGCG
>CAJMPF010000120.1 GCA_905215195.1 uncultured bacterium
GGGGAGCCGGTGGCCTATCTTATCGGCGAGTGGGAGTTTTACGGCCTTGGGCTGGACATTTCGCCCGCCGTGCTCATCCCGCGCCCCGACACCGAGGTGCTGGTGCAGACGGTCGTCCACGAGCTGGACTCCGGCGCGGACTGCCGCGTGCTCGAGAGCGCCACGATGAAGATCGAAGAGGCTGCACTCACCGGCGAGTCCGTGCCTGTCGAGAAGCATGCCAACGTGATCGAGCTCGCCGCCGGCACCGATGACGTGCCGCTCGGCGACCGCAAGAACATGTGCTACATGGGCTCCACCGTGGTGTACGGCCGTGGCCGCGCCGTCGTAGTCGGTACCGGCATGGATACCGAGATGGGCAAGATCGCCGGTGCCCTGGCCGAGGCCAAGGAAGAGCTCACGCCGCTGCAGGTGAAGCTTGCCGAGCTCAGCCGCATCCTCACCATCATGGTTATCGTCATCTGCGTCGTCATCTTTGGTGTCGATATCATCCGCCACGGCGTGGGCAACGTTCTTACCGACCCGACCGCCCTGCTCGACACCTTTATGGTCGCTGTCTCGCTTGCCGTCGCCGCCATCCCCGAGGGCCTGGTTGCCGTCGTGACCATCGTGCTGTCGCTTGGCGTGACCAAGATGGCCAAGCGTCAGGCAATCATCCGCAAGCTCTCTGCCGTCGAGACCCTTGGCTGCACGCAGACCATCTGCTCCGACAAGACCGGTACCCTTACCCAAAACAAGATGACCGTCGTCAAGCACGAGCTCGCCGCGCCTAAGGAGAAGTTCCTGGCCGGCATGGCTCTGTGCTCCGATGCCCAGTGGGACGAGGAGCTGGGCGAGGCCGTGGGCGAGCCGACTGAGTGCGCGCTCGTCAACGACGCCGGCAAGGCGGGCCTCACTGGCCTGACTGCCGAGCACCCGCGCGTGGGCGAGGCCCCGTTCGACTCGGGCCGCAAGATGATGTCCGTGGTCGTCGAGACCCTTGACGGCGAGTATGAGCAGTACACCAAGGGCGCGCCCGACGTGGTGATCGGCCTGTGCACCCATATCTACGACGGCGATAAGGTCGTCCCCCTGACCGAGGAGCGTCGCGCCGAGCTCGTGGCCGCCAACAAGGCCATGGCCGACGAGGCCCTGCGCGTACTGGCGCTGGCAAGCCGCACCTACACCGAGGTCCCGAGCGACTGCAGCCCCGCTGCGCTCGAGCACGACCTGGTCTTCTGCGGCCTGTCCGGCATGATTGACCCGGTCCGCCCCGAGGTTGCCGACGCCATCCGCGAGGCCCACGATGCCGGTATCCGCACCGTCATGATCACGGGCGACCACATCGACACCGCCGTGGCCATCGCCAAGCAGCTGGGCATCGTCACCGATCGCAGCCATGCCATCACCGGTGCCGACCTCGATCGCATGAGCGACGAGGAACTCGACGCGCACATCGAGGACTACGGCGTGTACGCCCGCGTCCAGCCCGAGCACAAGACACGCATCGTCGAGGCTTGGAAGTCGCGCGACCAGATCGTGGCCATGACGGGCGACGGCGTCAACGACGCCCCGTCCATCAAGCGCGCCGACATCGGCGTGGGCATGGGCATTACTGGTACCGACGTCACCAAGAACGTCGCCGACATGGTGCTCGCCGACGACAATTTCGCCACCATCATCGGTGCCTGCGAAGAGGGCCGTCGCATCTACGACAACATCCGCAAGGTCATCCAGTTCCTGCTTTCGGCCAACCTTGCCGAGGTCTTCTCGGTATTCATCGCCACGCTTATCGGCTTTACCATCTTCCAGCCGGTGCAGCTGCTGTGGGTGAACCTGGTCACCGACTGTTTCCCCGCGCTCGCGCTGGGCATGGAGGACGCCGAGGGCGACATCATGAAGCGCAAGCCGCGCAACGCCAAGGACGGTGTCTTTGCCGGACATATGGGTCTGGACTGCGTGGTCCAGGGCCTAATCATCACCGTGCTGGTGCTGGCGAGCTTCTTTGTGGGCGTGTACTTTGACATGGGCTACATCCACATCGCCGATATGATTGCCGGCAATGCCGACGAGGAAGGCGTGATGATGGCGTTCATCACGCTCAACATGGTCGAGATTTTCCACTGCTTCAATATGCGCAGCCGTCGTGCGTCGCTGTTCACCATGAAGAAGCAGAACAAGTGGCTGTGGGCTTCCGCCGCGCTGGCACTGGTGCTGACGGTGATCGTGACCGTGCAGCCGACGCTTGCCGAGATGTTCTTTGGCCCTGTGACGCTTGAGCTCAAGGGCGTTCTTGCCGCGCTGGGCCTGGCCTTCCTGATCATCCCGCTGATGGAGATCTACAAGGCGATCATGCGCGCGGTCGAAAAAGGGTAGCGCACTCGTCCGGGCCCGCCCCACGCCCTTTCTCCCTCACTGGTCCTCGCGCTTTGCGCTGCGGGATCGTTCGGGAGAAAGGGCTTCCGGGGCGGGCCCTGCGGTGGCTTTGCTGGCTTTTCTCCCGTGCGGATGAAAAGGGCTGAGGGAAAGTTTGTGAGCTGGTCGGGCTTTGCCCGGCCAGCTCTTTTTGATTTAAAATACCTGCTCAGTTGTGATTTGTGGTGCTGGGAGGCGTTTGTGGGCAAGGCGAAGGCGAAGAAAAAGACGACGGGGGCGCGGGCTAAGCGCGATCGTCGTCGGAAGCTTGCGACCGAGGCCCCCGCATCTGCCGAGGAGCTGCTGGCAAACGTGCCGGGACTCGACGCGCTGCAGGATGTTCCGGCGTTCGATGACCTGCCGGTCGATGAAGCTCAGCAGGCGGCATTTGACGACTTTTGCGCACATGCCGAGGAGCCCGAGCAGATGCAGCTTGGCGCCGTGGTGCGCTTGGATCGCGGGTTTCCGCTGGTGGCGACTGCCGACGACACCTTTCGCGCCGAGCATGCCGTGGGGTTTGCCAAGTCGCGCGGCGAGGACGAGGTCCTGCTGCCTGCCGTGGGCGACCGTGTGGCGGTGCGCCGCGCTCCCGGGCACGATATGGGCGTGATTGAGTGCGTGCTGCCGCGCCGTACGAGCTTTGAGCGTTGGCGCGGCCGTGCCCGCGGAGAGCGTCAGGTGCTCTGCTCCAACGTGGATAGCGTGCTAATCGTGCAGGCGCTCGGTGCCGGTGAGGTGCTGCTCGACCGCGTGGCGCGCTCGCTGGTGTTGGCGCTCGACTGCGATGCCGAGCCGGTGGTGGTGCTCACCAAAGCTGACCGCTGCGATGCCGAGGAGCTCGAGCGCGATCTGGACCGCGTGCGCCGCCTGGTGGGTCCGGACGTGCGCGTGATCGTGACGTCCTCTGCCGAGGGCCGCCGCCGGGACGAGGTCCGTGTCTGCGTGCCTGCCGGGAGCTGCGCCATGATTCTGGGCGAGTCGGGTGCCGGCAAGTCGACGCTGCTCAATGCACTGCTGGGCCACGATACGTTGGCGACCGGCGGTGTGCGCGAACGCGACGACCAGGGCCGTCACACTACCGTCGCGCGCGTGATGGTGGCGCTGCCGGGCGACGCCGGTGTGATCGCCGATGCCCCGGGCCTGCGCAGCCTACCGCTCGTGGGTCACGAGCGGGGTCTGGCGCGCGCCTTCCCCGAGATTGTCGAGGCATCGCGCGCGTGCCGGTTTGGCGATTGCACACATACCCATGAGCCGGGTTGCGCCGTTCGCGAGGCCGAGGACGCCGGGCAGATCGACAGTCTGCGTCTGGAAACGTTCCAAAACTTGGCGTCATCCATGCGCGTGAGTGCTCAAATGCTCGATCCCGATGTCCATCTGTAATTGATTTTTCCTATGACAGCCGTCTCCCAACTGTTCGGGAGACGGCTTTTTTGCTGCGGAAAAGCCTCGAAACATGCAGTTTGCTGACGTGCTGACCAAAACCTTGCCACGAGCTTGACGGGCTGGTCAGCTTTTGGTCAGCGATTGGTTTGACATCGAAAACCAAGATCGCGATTGCGGCGCTTTGCACTCTGACCGCCCAGACAATGGTGGTACGGGCATTCGCCCGGCACTGCCATGAGAGGAGCGGCCGTGAACAAGAGCAAGCGCATCGCCATCAGTCTGGTCGCGGGCGTGCTCGCTGCTCTGCTCTGTATGGTTTACGGCTCGTCGATCCGCTCGCAAGCCGAACAGGTCCAGGCTGAGACCTTGGCCAGGTACGGTGGCGATCGCGTCGAGGTATGCGTCGCGGCGCGCGATATCGATGTGGGCGAGACCCTCGATGAGACCAATGTCATAACCCAGGAATGGTTGACAAGTCTGCTGCCGCGTGACGCGGCGACCGAGCTGCGCCAGGTGCGCGGCGACGTGACGACTTCGCGTATTCCCAAAAACGCCGTGATCTGCAATGTCTACACCAAGGCCGAGAGCCACAAGCTCGAGGTGCCTAAGGGCAAGGTCGCCGTTTCGGTGGCGGTCGATGCCGAGCACTCGGTCGGCGGTGCTACGGGCGTGGGCAGCTACGTGGATGTGTATGTGCAAAAAGACGGCGTAACCGATCGGCTGTGCGGCGCGTACGTGATCGATACCAGTGAAGATTCCGGTGCCACGCGCGAGGGCAAGATCGAATGGGTGACGCTGGCGGCTGACCCCGAAGACGTCAAGGAACTGCTGGGGGCATCGGGCAAGGGAACGGTCAGCTTGACGATTCCCGCCACGGCGCGCGGCAAAAAGAGCGGAGGCGACGAGTGATGAAGGCGATCTGGCTTGCGTGCTGCGCGTGCGGCGATTACGGGCTGTTGCAGCGGGAAGTCGAGGGTCGTGATACGGGTGCACAGGTGCTTCGCGTGGGTGACCTGGACGGACTGGTTTCCATGGCGCGGGCGTTTCCGTCGCGCCGCGGAGCTGCCATCATCGCGGCGTCTCTGTTCGATACCGAAGATGTGCGCAAGACTGTTGCGCGCCTGACGGCCGAAGGCCGCGTGAGTCGCGTGGTCGTGTTGATAGAAACGCTCGATCCGTCGGATATCGAGGGGCTGTTTCGCGCGGGGGCGACCGAGGTCATCGCTGCGCACAGTATATGCGGCAACGGGCGAGCGGGCGAGGGAGCGGTTGATTCCGATCGGCGCATGACGATTGAGCCCGATGCTTTTGTTGATAGGGAACCCGGGGTGCCTCGCGCTACAAGAGGCCCGCGTGTTGATGATTATGGAAAAGCGGAAGCCGAGCATGGTCGGCGCCCCCGGAACCCCCTTGTATACGATGACGCTGAAGGGCCGGCGCAGCATGCTGGCGACTCTCCGGCTGTAGATATGGGATACGTGCACGGCGTGAATCTGGCGGATGAACTCGACGAAGTTGAGGGCTTTGCCGGGTGCGGCGAGTTGTCGCTGATGCAGCATGAGCAGATTGCGCAGAACGAGCCTGCCTCGCAGACCGAACAAGCTGCCATGCCGGCCTGGACGCAGCGTGTAGTTGCGGCGGAGGAGACGGGGACGCTGTCACCGACGCCCGCCCCGCCGCCTCCGATGCCGCCGGCAGACGCTGCCGCTCCGCCGCATCGAGCTCCGGTCATCTGCGCCATTTCGGGTTCGGGCGGTTGCGGCAAGTCGACGATCGTTGCCACCATGGCACACGCATCGTCGCTGTTGGGCTTGCGTGCCGCCGTGCTCGACCTGGACCTGATGTTTGGAAACCTTTACGACCTGTTGGGTGCCGATGCCCCGCATGACATGGCGACGCTTATCGAGCCATCGGCTGCGGGCGCACTTGCCGAATCGGACATCGTGGCCGCCTC
>CAJMPF010000121.1 GCA_905215195.1 uncultured bacterium
CCGCCGCTCGCACAGCGGCCTTGACGCTGGCGCTGGTCGCACCGCTGCGCGAGTGCATGGCCCGTGAGAATGCCGCCAACGTGTTCGATGGCATTGAGATGCCGCTCGTGCCGGTGCTTGCCAAGATGGAGCGCGCGGGCATGCTCGTGGACCCCGATCGCCTGCGTAATCTGTCCGAGGGCCTGGCGACCCAGATCACCGAGGTCGAGCGAAGCATTCGCAACCTTGCCGGTGACGAGGCCTTTAACATCGGTAGCCCCATGCAGCTCTCGCATGTGCTGTTTGACGTTATGGGCCTTCCGACCAAGGGTCTCAAAAAGACCAAGCGCGGCTACTATTCGACCAACGCCAAGGTGTTGAGCGACCTTGCCCGCGACCACGAAATCGTGCGTCTGATCTTGGATTGGCGTGAGAAGTCTAAGATCAAGTCCACCTATCTGGATACGCTGGGCCCGCTGCGCCGTGGTGACGGTCGCGTGCACACCACGTACAACCAGACCATCACGGCAACGGGGCGTCTGTCCTCGAGCGACCCGAACCTGCAGAACATCCCGACGCGCTCGGAGCTGGGTCGTACCGTCAAGACGGCGTTTTCGGCAGGCGGGGGAAGCGTCTTTTTGGCGGTGGACTACTCGCAGATAGAGCTGCGTCTGCTGGCACATCTCTCGGGTGACGAGCACTTGGTGCGCGCCTTTAACGAGGGCGAGGACTTCCATGCCGAGACGGCGGCGCGCGTATTTGGTGTGCCGGTGTCCGAGGTAACGCCCGACCTGCGCAGTCGCGCCAAGGCCGTGAACTTTGGCATCCTGTACGGCCAGCAGGCCTATGGTCTGTCACAGTCGCTGCATATCTCGATGGCCGAGGCGCGTGACATGATCGACCGCTACTACGAGGCCTACCCGGGCGTGCGTACATTCCTCGACAACGTGGTGGCGCGCGCCAAGCAGACGGGCTACGCCGAGACCATGTACGGCCGCCGTCGTCATATTCCGGAGCTCAAGGCCAAAAACCCGCAACTCCGCGGTTTTGGCGAGCGCACGGCCATGAACCACCCCATGCAGGGCACCGCCGCCGACATCATCAAGATCGCCATGGCCCGCGTAAGCCGCCGCCTGGAAGAAGAAGGCTTTGCCGCCCACATGATCTTGCAGGTACACGACGAACTGGACTTTGAGTGCCCCGTCGATGAAGTCGAGCGCCTAACCACCATGGTCCGCGACGTCATGGAACACGTAGTAGACCTCCGCGTACCGTTGATCGCCGAAGCCAGCACCGGCATAACCTGGGCCGATGCCAAATAAAGACGCACCAACAACCCCAAAGTAACCAAAAGCAGAAGGGGACTCCTTGCCAACAAGGAGCCCCCTTCGTTCAATTAAATTCAGCCAAGTATCTAGGTGCCAAGACGCCATCCAGGCGGCAAGCAAGTCACCCAAGGACCTGGCCGGGCGAAAAACTTACCCGCCTCGCCCGGCCAGGTCCGACGAGCGCGTTAACGAGCCGCCAAGATGGCGTCGATGAGCGTCAGTACGCCCCCGTCGTTGTTGCTCGGAATACGCCACTTGGCATGCGCGTTCATGTGCTCCTCGGCATTGTCCACGATAAAGCTGTGGCCGACGCGCTCCAGCATGGGGATGTCGTTGTACGTATCGCCCACGGCGGCAGCATCGGCAATATCGATGCCCAGGTGCTCGCACAGGTGAGCGACGCCGGCGCCCTTGTCGACGCCCAGGTTCATAAAGTCGATCCACTCGCGCCCGGCGTTGGTGACGTAAAGCTTGTCCGAGAACTCGGGGCTATAAGTCTCGCGGAATGCGGGCTCGGCGTCGTAGCCGGGGAAGAAGACCGAGATCTTGTTGGACTCGATATCAATGCCCTCAAAGCTGTCGACGTAGTTGATTGTGTTGTAGTAGACGCTGATCTCGTCGTGGTATTGATGGTCGCGGGCAAGCACGTAGAACTCGTCGAAGCAGCACAGGACGGGGACAGCGCGAGGATCCTCCGAGGCACGGCTCAAGACCTGCTGATACAGCTCCACGTCAATATTGCTCTTATAGATATAGCTGCCGCGATAGATCACGCACGCTCCGTTGTCGGGACAAAAAGCAAGGCGGTTTTTGATGCCCTCGAACATCTCCTCGAGCTTGGGGGCGGGACGTCCGCTGGCGGGGCAGAATACGATGCCGGCGTCGGCGAGCTTGTCCAGGCGCTCATCAAGACCCTGGGGCAGCACACGCTCGTCGGTCAGCAGCGTCTTGTCCATATCGACGGCGAGAATCTTAATGTTGCCGATGCTGGCGTCCGATTCGTAAGTTTGCATAAAAATGCGCCTTTCGTTTCGAGATTGTTTCAGACGTTATAACCATCAACTAGTAGTCGAGCGTATTTTCGCAGGAATGGTGCGTATTTCCACTGCAATTCACAAACTAATGAAAAAACTTTTCAGAAATTTGAATTTGCCGCTTGCGCAGCGTGCACTTTATCGTAATATAACGAACATCGAAAACGGAGACGGCAAAAGAGCCGCTTACCGAGGAAAAGGTACCGTTTGCGATATTTGAATTGCGCCCGGCGATACGTGAAAGGAGAGGCAGATGCAGTTCGTAAAGATCATCACCACTGCAGACAATGCCATCCGACGCCAGCGCGCAATTTCCCGACGACGATAACAATCGTCTCTGTCCGCATGGGGCGCAATGCCTCAACAGAGTCATTTTGAGGTCGTTGGGTTTAAGCACGACATAGCCGCATGTTTCTAGGGCATGCCTGTGATGCATTCTGCTGAATAACCTGATAATGCACAGTTTTTGACCTCAAGGTGACTTGCAACTGACCGATGTTCTAACTAGCTACCAAGGGCGAAAGGAAACAGCCATGAGCAAGGAAAAAGTCGTTCTCGCATATTCCGGTGGTCTTGATACATCCGTATGTGTCAAGTGGCTCCAGGACGAGAAGAATCTCGATGTCGTTTGTGTCTGCGGCAACGTGGGCCAGGAAGAGACCGGACTGGATGCCAAGAAGCAGAAGGCGCTCGACCTGGGCGTTCTCGATTGCCAGGTGCTCGACCTGCGCGACGAGTTCTCTGATGAGTTCCTGACTAAGGCCATCGCCGCAAACTCCATGTACGAGAACAAGTATCCGCTGCTCTCCGCCCTGTCTCGCCCGCTGCTTGCCAAGAAGCTTGTTGAGGTCGCCCACGAGTTTGGCGCGACCTACGTCGCCCACGGCTGCACCGGCAAGGGTAACGATCAGGTCCGTTTTGAGGCCGCCGTCAAGGCCCTCGACCCCGAGCTCAAGGTTATCGCCCCGGTTCGCGAGTGGGACCTGAAGTGCCGTCCCGACGAGGTCGCCTATGCCCACGCCCACAACGTGCCGGTTCCCGAGGGTGCCAACGACAACCCCTACTCCATCGACGACAACCTGTGGGGTCGTGCCATTGAGTGCGGTCACCTGGAGGATCCCTGGAACGAGCCGCTCGACGACGCTTGGGTTATGACCAAGAACCCCGAGGACACGCCGGACACCCCGACCTACACCGAGATTGAGTTTGAGGCCGGCAAGCCCGTCGCCGTCGACGGCAAGAAGATGAAACTCTCCGAGATCGTCATCGCCCTCAACAAGATCTCCGGCGACAATGGCTTTGGCCGCCTCGATCTGGTCGAGGATCGTCTGGTGGGCCTCAAGAGCCGCGAGTGCTATGAGGTTCCCGGCGCCCTGACGCTCATTACCGCCCATAAGGCACTCGAGGACATTTGCGTTGAGGGCGACCTGCTCAAGACTAAGATTAAGCTCGAGCAGGATTGGGCCACCGCCGTGTACAACGGCCAGTGGTACAGCCCGCTCAAAAACGCGCTCGATGCCTTTATGGCCGATACCCAGAAGTTCGTGACCGGCACTGTCCGTCTGAAGTTCTTTAAGGGCAACTGCCATGTCGTCGGCCGCAAGAGCCCCTTCAGCCTCTACGACTACGGTCTGGCCACCTACGACCGCGACACCACGTTTGACGAGAAGGCCAGCGCCGGCTTTATCGAGATCGATACGCTGTCGCTCAAGACGTGGGCAAAGGTCCAGGGCCCCAGCTCTGCTGCCGCCCAAGCCTAGCGCCTCCTTCCCTTGGTATCCGCGCGGCCCATCCGCGTGATACATAACGGGCGCTCGGGGTCCCTACCTTTCGTTATGCTTGCTGACACTTCTTAACATCGGTGGCCCCTACGTTCCGCCCGCATATATGATGCCGCGTCTGCGGCTGAGTCCGAGCCCCGCCGGGGTTGTCCGGCGGGGCTCCTTCTATCAATTTGGCGGCTCTGCGCCTATATATATGAGGAGTATCCATTATGTTCAATGCTTTCGCGCATGCTTTACTTGCCCTCGCGCCCGAGTTCGATGCTGCAAAGGTCGAGGACGTTCCTATGAGCCTAAAGGCCTGGATCGATGGTTCGCAGGGCAACATCCGGAGGGAGACGTTGGGCGCCAAGTGCATGGCGCGTCACTTCTTTGCAAATTAGCTACATGGCTCCGCACACGGTTGGGAATGTGTAAAACTAGCGGTTGAAAAATCGCTTTAGCGATATGGCGCATTGCTTTGGGCGCTTGTTTTGGTATTTGGAGAAAGGGGACGGTTCCATGGCTCTTTGGGGTGGTCGTTTTGAGGCAGGCGTGGCCGAGGTCACGCAGGAGTTTGGCGCGTCGTTGCCGGTCGACAAACATCTCTATAAGCAGGATATCGCCGGCTCTAAGGCACATGCCAAGATGCTGGCGGCCCAGGGCATTATCAGCGCCGAGGACGAGCAGGCGATTGCCAAAGGCCTGACCGGAATCGAACAGGATATCGATGCCGGCAACTTTACCTTCGACATCAACGACGAGGACATTCATATGTCCATCGAGAGCGAGCTGACGCGTCGCATCGGCGAGGCTGGCAAGCGCTTGCATACCGGACGTTCGCGCAACGACCAGGTGGCGACCGACACGCGCCTGGGCGTCAAGGCGTTGGCCAAGGAGCTCATGGAGGCCAATCTAGAGCTGCGCCATGTGCTGGTGGATGCGGCTAAGAAGTACGACAAGGTGATTTTGCCGGGCTACACGCACATGCAGCATGCTCAGCCCGTGCTGCTCTCGCATCATCTGCTGGCGTATTCCTGGATGTTCGCGCGCG
Source organism: uncultured bacterium (assembly GCA_905215195.1). Classification (GTDB taxonomy): domain Bacteria; phylum Actinomycetota; class Coriobacteriia; order Coriobacteriales; family Coriobacteriaceae; genus Collinsella. Next base: position 5,156 of record CAJMPF010000121.1, read on the forward strand.
ACTTTACGCGCCTGAAGGCCGCCTTTGATGCCGCCGACAACTGCCCGCTGGGTGCTGCCGCGCTTGCCGGTACGAGCTATCCGCTCGATCGCCAGATGACGGCTGCCGAACTTGGCTTTGCGGGCGTGATTCCCAACTCGCTTGATGCGGTTTCCGACCGTGATTTCCTGCTCGATCTGCATTACGCCGGCTCTGTCATGGCGATGCACCTGTCGCGTCTTTCCGAGGAGATCGTGCTGTGGTCGAGCTCCGAATTTGGCTTTATCACGCTTTCTGACTCCTACTCCACCGGCTCGTCTATCATGCCGCAGAAGAAGAACCCAGACTTTGCCGAGCTTATTCGCGGCAAGAGCGGCCGAGTCTATGGCAACCTGGTGCAGCTGCTCGTGACCATGAAGGGCCTGCCGCTTGCTTATAACAAGGACTTGCAGGAGGACAAGGAGGGCGCGCTCGATACCGCCCATACGCTCATGCAGTGCCTGTCCGTTATGGCCGGAATGATATCGACTTGGACCGTCAACGAGG
>CAJMPF010000122.1 GCA_905215195.1 uncultured bacterium
CGCAGCGCGAAGGCCCCTTGTCCGTCGCTCCGTAGGAGCAGGACAAGGGGCCTTCATGCGCGAGGACGATTTTGAGGGAACATCCCGACCGTCCCGGACAGGTATATGAGGAGGATGTCTACAGGTACTCGATTTGAGCGCCCTCGGTGTCGCACGTGAGGATATGCGTATCACACTTAGGGAACTGCTCGCGCAGCTTGACCTGCAGGAATTTTGCCACGATGGTGTCGTCGGTCACCGCCATAAGGGTCGAGCCCGAACCGCTGATCCAGATGGTCTTGGCGCCGCCGTTAAGGCAGGTGTCGCGCACGGCGTTGTAGTCGGGAATCAGGCGGCGACGATAGGGCTCTTGAATGCGGTCGTCATTGGCGGCGGCAATCAGGTCGAGGTCACCAGTCTCAAAGCCGCGCGTCATACCGGCGATGCGGCCCATCTGCCACACGGCGGTGGAGAGCGGAATCTCCTGCGGCACGACCTTGCGCGCCTCGCTCGTGTGTACCTCGTAGGGCGGAATCACGGTAATAAAACGCAGGCGATCGCTCACCTCGTAGCGCAGGCACTGGGGGAGCGAATCAGTCGGCGTAAAGGAGCAGACGGCGCCGCCCAGGATGGCGGGGGCGACGTTATCGGGATGGCCCTCGACCTCGGTGGCAATGCGGACGAGCTCGGCACGGTCGACGGTGTGGCCCGTCAGCGCGGCGGGCCGCCATAATGCCGGCGACGACGCAGGTGGAGCTGGAACCCAGGCCGCGGGCGACGGGCACGTCGGTCTGGATGTCGATAGCGACGGGGAAGGCCGGCTCGCCCCATGCGGCCAGCGCATCGACAAAGCTCACGTAGACCAGGTTGTTCTCGTTTTGGAACTCCTCGGGGCAGCCCGTGATGGTGAGCTTGTCGGTACGCTCGAAGGTGAAGTGCGAGTAGAGGCTGACGGCCATGCCGAGGGTATCGTATCCAATGCCCAAGTTGGCGCTGGTTGCTGGGACGGTGATTTTGATCATGTGGGTCCTCCTGGGCGTGCCTGGCCGTTTAGTTCGCTGCTCGGGCAGTCCTGGCTCGCTCGGAAAGCACATTAAGTGCTTTCCGGCTCGTGCGGAACTCGCGACGAACTAAACGGCCAGGCACGCTGTGCGCGTTCGTCATCATCCCGGGGGTTATCTGATGAAAGAAGGTGCGCCGGCTTTCGCCGGCGCTTAATAAGGTATCTAGTTGGTGCTCATTCGTTTTGCTGCAGACTCGACGTAGCTTGCCATCTCATCGACGTCGCAGACGTCTTCGAAGCGGACAGGCTTGGACTCGAGCTCGGCGAGCTGGGTCGGGGCGACCGTGTTGGTGGCCTGCTCGAGTACGCGCATAGCCTCAAAATCATCTTCGGGAACATCGAGGCCCAGGGCGTCGCAGCAGGCGCGCGGGAACTTGTAGGGGCTGGCGGTCGAAAGCAGCACGCGGGCCTTGGCGCCCTCGGCGGGGGCGACCTGCTCAAAGACATGATAGCCGCAAGCGGTGTGCGGGTCGATCACGTAACCGTTCGCATCCCAGCAGCTCTTGATGGCGGCGCGGACCTCGTCCTCGCTGGCCCAGCCGCAGCCAAACACACTCTGGATCTTGGCCAGCAGCTCGGCGGGCACCTCGTAGCGACCGGTCTGGGCAAGCTGCTCCATAAGGCCGGCAACGAGCTCACAGTCGCCATCGGACAGGAAGTACAGCATGCGTTCCAGGTTGGAGCTGATGAGGATGTCCATCGACGGCGAGATGGTCGTGAAGAACGGACGGTTGCGGTCGTAGACGCCGGTGGTCAAGAAGTCGGCGAGCACGTTGTTCTTGTCGCTGGCCACGATGAGTTTGGTGACGGGCAGGCCCATGCGCTTGGCGTAGTAGCCGGCCAGGATATCGCCAAAGTTGCCGGTCGGTACGCAGAACTCCACAGCGTCGCCGGCCTCGATGGCGCCGGCGCGCAGCAGCTGCGCATAGGCGGCAAAGTAGTAGACGACCTGTGGCACCAGGCGGCCGACGTTGATGGAGTTGGCACTCGAAAGCACCGTGCCGGCGGCCTCAAGACGCTCGGCAAGCTCCTTATCGGCAAAGATACGCTTGACGGCACTCTGGGCATCGTCGAAGTTGCCGCGGATGCCGCAGACGGCGACGTTATCGCCCTCCTGTGTGGACATCTGCAGATTCTGCACGCGGCTGACTTTGCCCTCGGGATAAAAGACGGTGATGCCCGTGCCCGGGGCGTCGGCAAAGCCGGCGAGTGCGGCCTTGCCGGTATCGCCCGATGTGGCGGTGACGATCATGATGCGCTCGGCGCCGCCGTCCTTGGCGGAAGTGCGGGCCATCAAGCGGGGGAGCATCTGCAGAGCGACGTCCTTGAAGGCGCTTGTGGGGCCGCCAAAGAGCTCCATCACATAGGTCTGAGGGGCGTCAGCGCCCGGCGCAGCGTCGAGTTTGACGAGCGGCGTAACCTCTTCACTCGCGAACGTGCCGCGGTATGCCTCGTCGACACACGCCGAAATTTCTTCGGCCGTGTAATCATTCAGTAACATTCCCAACACATCTTGAGCGATTTCAAAGTACGATTTATCTGCAAGCGAGCTGATATCGACCTGCTGGGTGCCGAGCTCGTCCGAGACAAACAAACCCCCGTCGGGAGCGATGCCGGTGCGGATTGCCACCTTACTTGAGCACGATAAAGTGCGTCCTCGTGTACTATGATAAGTTCCCATATAACACTGCTCCTCGGATGCCTTGGTCCCAATCGGTGAAACCATGGTATCAGAGCGCGCAAAATAGGTTCGCAGAGGCTTTTTAGAAAGGTAACCTCCAGCCCATGATTAAGATTGCCAAGTTTGGCGGCTCGTCGGTCGCCGACGCCGAACACTTCAAGAAGATCAAGGCCATCGTCGATGCCGACCCTGCCCGCCGTTTTGTGGTGGTTTCTGCCTGCGGTCGCCGCTTTAAGGGCGACACCAAGGTGACCGACCTGCTCTACCTGGTTAACGCGCACGTTAAGTATCACGTGTCGTGCGAGGAGTTGCTCGAGGACATTGGCCAGCGCTATTTTGATATTGCTGACGAGCTGGAGCTTACCTATCCCATCCGCGAGGAGTTCGCGGCCTTTGCCGAGCGCGCCCGCTCGGGCGGTTACTCCACCGAGGAGCTCGTGAGCCGCGGTGAGTACTTCACCGCTCGCCTGATGGCCGAGTACCTGGGCCTGCCGTTCCTGGACGCCGCGACGGTCGTGGCGTTCCATCACGACGGTACGCTCAGCATGAATCGCACCTCCGAGCTGGTGCAGGAGTACGGCCAACAGGGCGGCTTTGTTATGCCCGGTTTCTACGGAGCGACGCGTGAGGGCCAGATCAAGCTGCTCGACCGTGGCGGCGGTGATATCTCGGGCTCGATCCTGGCCAAGTGCCTGGGCGCCGACCTGTACGAGAACTGGACCGACGTCTCGGGCTTCTATTCTGCCGATCCGCGCATCGTGCCTGAGGCTCAGCCCATCGCCCGCGTTACCTACGAGGAGCTGCGCGAGCTTTCGTACATGGGCGCAAGTGTCCTGCACGAGGAGGCCGTGTTCCCCGTGCGCGAGGCAGGCATTCCGCTGGTCATCAAGAACACCAATGCGCCACAGGACCCCGGCACCATCATTAGCGAGACGGCTGATGAGGGCGAGGCGGAGCCCATCATTACCGGTGTGACCGGCAAGCGCGGTTTTGTCGCCATCAACGTTGCCCGCGACCGCACCAAACCCCGTGTCGGTTTTATGCGCCGCGCGCTTTCGGTCTTCGAGCGCTATGACGTTTCCGTCGAGCACATGCCCACCGGTGTCGACCGCTTTGGCGCCGTGGTGCAGGAGCAGGATGTGCACGACTCGCTGTACTCGCTCGTGGGCGACATTCAGCAGGAGGTCGAGCCGCTTGAGATCGAGGTCGTTGAGGGTCTGGCGCTCATCGCGACCGTTGGCCGCAACCTGCGTGGTCGTGCCGGCATCTCGGGCCACCTGTTTGGCATGCTTGGTCAGGCCGGCGTGAGCGTGCGCATGATTTCACAGAGCTGCGACGAGATCAACATCATCATCGGCGTGGAGGAGAAGGACTTTGACCTGGCGATTCAGACCATTTACCGTGCCTTCTCCGACGAAAACGGCATTGTGAAGGTCTCCGACCTGGAGGCTCCCGCGCCGGTCGATCCCGCCCTGGTCGCGCTCCACAAGTAGCTGCCATCCCGTTGATTTTTTAGACATGTCTCATAAATCTACGGCGGGGCGTTTCGTTTCGGTTTCGTTTCGACGGGGCGGGTTTCGTGTCCGCCCCGTTCTTGTATACACTGGCAACAATAATCGGCCTGCTCGGCGTGCGGGCAAAAGCCAAAACCTATAAAGGGGGAAGCATGAAACAGTACACGGTTGCTATTTTGGGCGCGACGGGAGCCGTGGGCACCCAGATGCTCGAGTGCCTCAACGAGCAGGAGTTTCCGGTCGGTAAGCTCAAGCTGCTGGCGAGCGCACGCTCTGCGGGCAAGACCGTCGAGTTCCGCGGCGAGCAGATCGTGATCGAAGAGGCTTGCCCCGAGGCCTTTGAGGGCTGTGACATTGTGCTTGGTGCCGCCGGCGACGATATCGCGAAGGAACTGCTGCCCGAGGCCGTCAAGCGCGGCGCCGTCGTAGTCGACAACAGCCATGCCTTCCGCATGGACCCCGAGGTGCCGCTGGTCGTGCCCGAGATCAATGCCGACGATATCAAGTGGCATCACGGCCTTATCGCCAATCCCAACTGCGCGACCATCATCGGCCTGGTTCCCACGTGGCCGCTGCACCAGCTCGCCGGCGTGAAGCGTATGATCGTGTCCACGTATCAGGCAGCTTCGGGCGCCGGTGCCCCCGGTATGGCCGAGCTCGAAGCGCAGCTTGCTGCCCTGGGCCGTGGCGAGGAGATTCCCGAGCCGCGCGCATTTGCCGCCCAGCTGGCGAGCAACCTGATTCCGCAGATTGGCGGCGTCAAGGAGGAGGACTTTACCTCCGAGGAGATGAAGCTGCAAAACGAGGGCCGTAAGATCATGCACCTGCCCGAGCTGCGCGTGAACTGCACCTGCGTGCGCGTGCCTGTGCTGCGCTCGCACTCCGAGAGCATTACGCTCGAGTTCGAGCGCGACATCACGGTGGAAGAGGCCCGTGCTGCGCTGGCTTCTGCCCCGGGTGTCAAGCTGGTTGACGACATGAGCGCCGAGGATGCGCACGATCGCTTCCCCATGCCGATGGATACGTCCGACCAGGACCTGATCTGGGTCGGTCGCGTGCGTCGCGACATCTCGAACCCCGAGGCTGCGCGTGGCATCACCTTCTGGTGCTGCGGCGACCAAATCCGTAAGGGCGCGGCAACCAACGCCGTCCAGATCGCTAAGCTGCTCTGCGAGTAGTGTGACCTGTCCGGCGGGGGCCGGGCTTAGTTTTCAGAACGTCCTCGACCATGTGTGGCGCCTTGTCCTGCTCCTTCGGAGCCGCGGACAAGGCGCCACACTGGTCTGCGGAGTGTTCTGAAAACTAAGCCCGGCCCCCGCCTGCGGTGACGCTGTTGCGAGCGGTCTGCGATGGGGCCGTTGTTGGTTGGGGCCGCTGGGCTGATGGG
>CAJMPF010000123.1 GCA_905215195.1 uncultured bacterium
GGATTGAGGCTCGTCGCGTTTTGCTTTCTGTCGATGTTTCGCAGGACGAGCTGTTGACGGCCATCGAGGACATTAATACCGATTCGGCTGTTCATGGCTGCCTGATGTTCCGCCCGCTGCCCGCCGGCCTTGACGAGAACGCCGTCGCCGCAGCGCTCGATCCCGCCAAGGACGTTGACTCCATGACGCCGGCTTCGCTGCTTACCACGCTTTCGGGGCGCGGCGAGGGTTTTGCTCCCTGCACGGCCGAGGCAGTGTTAGCGTTGCTGGACCATTACGGTGTTGAGCTGGATGGAGCTAAGGTTGCTGTGGTCGGGCGCTCGTTGGTGATCGGGCGTCCTGTTGCCGCCATGCTTACGGCGCGCAATGCGACCGTGACGACGTGCCATACGCATACGCGCGACCTTGCTGCCGAGTGCCGTGCGGCTGATATTGTGGTTGCGGCCGTTGGACGCGCGCGCACGATTGGTGTGGACGCGGTTCGCGAGGGCCAGACGATCATCGATGTTGGCATTAATTGGGACGAGGCCGCTGGCGAGCTGGTCGGGGACGTTGATTTTGATGCTGCAGAGCCGGTTGTTGACACCATCACGCCCGTGCCGGGCGGCGTGGGAGCTGTGACGACGGCGATCCTCGCCAAACACGTGATCGAAGCGGCCGAGCGCGCATTGAAATAGGCGTTTTGGGCTGTTTGAGGGGTTAGTTCTATATCCCGTGGACAAAAAATGCCAAATATGAGTACTGTTGCCAAGATAGTCACATATATTTTAGGTTAATTTGGCTCTCTTACGATATTTATTATCGATAGAGAGCCTATTTTATTGGACCTATGGGGAAGTACATCATCTAATTTTTGAACAAATGTAGACTTTCGACACCCATGCGTAGCAAAATTGCTGTTACTAAATTAGTGACAGTACTCATATTTGGCATTTTTTGACCACAGGGGTTGCCAGCGCCGTGGTTTCGCCCTTTCTGCGCCGAAGCGATACACTGTTATCGTTTGATTTCTTCGCTCAAGGAGGATGCGCATGCCGTGCACAACGATTTTGGTTGGTAAGAACGCGAGCTACGACGGGTCGACGCTTGTCGCCCGCAATGAGGACTCGTCCAACGGGGTGTTTGAGCCCAAGCACATGCGCGTAGTGCATCCCGACGAGCAGCCGCGCGTCTACACGAGCGTCCTGAGTCACCTGACCGTTGAACTGCCCGATAATCCCATGCGCTACACGAGCGTCCCCGATGTTATTCCCGGTCACGGCATTTGGGCCGAGGCGGGCTTCAACGAGCTCAATGTTGGCATGTCCGCAACCGAGACGCTCACCACCAACGAGCGCGTCCGCGGCGCCGATCCACTTGTGGACTACGTACCCGCCAAGGGTAACGAGGGCGAGGACGGCTATGTGCCTGCGCAGCCCGGCGGTCTGGGCGAGGAGGACATGGTGACCCTGGTGCTGCCGTACGCCAAGTCTGCCCGCGACGGTGTGCGCATTCTGGGCGACCTGCTCGAGCGTTACGGTACCTACGAGAACAACGGCATCGCCTTTAGTGACGTTGACGAGATCTGGTGGCTCGAGACCATCGGCGGCCACCACTGGATTGCCAAGCGTGTGCCCGATGACGCCTATGTGACCATGCCCAACCAGCTGGGTATCGACAGCTTTGATCTGGATGACGCCGAGGGCGCCCAGGCCGACCATATGTGCTCCGCCGACTTGCGCGCCTGGATGGCCGAGTGGCATCTGACGCTGGGTTTTAAGGGCGACGGTCCCGCCGCGGTCTTTAACCCGCGCGAGGCCTTTGGCTCGCACAGCGACAGCGATCACGTCTACAACACGCCGCGCGCCTGGTACATGCAGCGCTGCCTCAATCCCAGCGATGTGTGGGACGGTCCCGAGGCCGACTACACGCCCGAGAGCGACGATATCCCCTGGAGCCGCGTGCCCGAGCGCAAGGTGACCATCGAGGACATTAAGTACGTACTCTCGAGCCACTACCAGGGCACGGAGTACGACTGCTACGGCAGTAAGGGCACGCCCGCTACGCGTGGCGCCTATCGCCCCATCGGCATCAACCGCAACAGCCAGCTCGCCGTGCTGCAGCTGCGCCCCTATGCGCAGCCGGCCTATCGCGCCGTGCAGTGGATGGCGTTTGGCTCCAACTCGTTTAACGCGCTGGTTCCGCTGTACGCCAACGTCGAGACCATGCCCGAGTACTATGCCGACACGCAGGCTCGCGTAACGTCCGAAAACTTCTACTGGGCCAACCGCCTGATCGGCGCCCTGGCCGACGTCCGTTTCCATGAGTGCGGCCGCGCTGTGGAGGACTATCAGGAGAAGGTCGGTGGCATGGGTCACAAGCAGATCCATGACGTCGACGCTGCCGTAGCCGCTCTGCCCGAGGCCGAGGTGCCTTCCGAGCTTGCACGCGCCAACGAGGCCTTTGCCGAGCGTGTTCGCGTGGAGACCGATGCCCTGCTGGGCAAGGTGCTCTTCACCACGAGCTGCGCCATGAAGAACTCTTTCGCGATGAACGACAACGTGAGGTAGGGATTTCTCGTCGATTGAATAGTGCTAAAACGCTTTGTCGCTTTCGCTCAATCTTGGGTACAAGAACGTCAATGCAGTTGTTTGTGATTGGAGACAACCATGGTTATGAAACTCGATCAGCTTGTTAACGGCGCCATTAACGTGGGCTTTGGCGCTGGCGCCGCTGCCGTTGCCGTCGAGGGCGGCAAGAAGGTCCTCGACGACCTTAATACCAAAGGCGAGCAGGTCCGCAAGGACACCGCCACCCCCGATATCGCCCGCAGTGTGTCCGACATGTTCGAGCAGGCCGGCGGTACCATCTCCGACCTGACCGAGCGTCTGGGCATGCAGGGCGAGACCGCGGCCCAACGCGTGCTCGACGAGCTCATTCTGGCTCGCGTCCGCGTTATGACTGCGCCCGAGCGTACGGCCTTCCTGGCCCATGTGCGCGACATCGTCGATTCGGTCGAGGACAACGTGACCTCGGTGCCCGTCGAGTCCGTTGAGCCCGACGATGCGAAGGATACCGAAGAGGCCGAGTAGCAGCGCAGATGGCAGATTCCACCACCGATTACAACAATCTAGATCCTCTGGGTGACGAGGCGGCGGTTGTCGATGAGGTCGACGCTGCCGTCTCGGGCGCTCGCAAGAAGCCACGCGCTGTCGATATGGTGCCCGAGGAGCCCGACGCGATGGCACCGGACGAGGAATACCAGCTCACGCCGGCGGGTCGTCGCGAACGCATTGGGCAGATTGTTCGCCTGGTCAAAAAGTACCGCGTGTGGGATAACCTCACGCCGGTTCGTTTGCGCCGCCTGCTCGAGGAACTCGGCCCTATGTTCGTCAAGATGGGGCAGATTCTGGCCAACCGGTCCGAGATTCTGCCGCAACGCTTTTGCGACGAGCTGCGTCGTCTGCGCTCCGACGTGGAGCCGGTGCCGTACGAGGTAGTGCTTCGCTGTCTGGAGGAAGAATACGGCCTGCGACTGGGGGAGATGTTCGATGCGATCGATCCCAATCCGCTTGGTAGCGCATCGCTCGCGCAGGTGCACCGCGCTCGTCTGGTGACGGGCGAGGATGTGGCCGTCAAGGTGCAGCGCCCCGGTGCGCAGCAGGTTATGGCGCAGGACATCGATATCATCCGCTCGGTGGTGCGTATCGTTTCCAAGTTCGTCAACACCGATCAATTCGTTGACCTGCACGGCGTAGTCGAGGAGCTGTGGACCTCGTTTCGCGAGGAGACCAACTTTTTGGCCGAGGCCAAAAACCTCAACGACTTCTACGAGTTCCATAAGAGCGTTCATGGCGTGGCGTGCCCTAAATCCTATCTGGACCTGTGCACCGAGCACGTGGTGGTTATGGACTACGTCGACGGCATTTCGATCGCCGATCCTGAACGCTTGGTGGCCGAGGGTTATGACTTGGAAAAGATCGGTGCCGCGATTGTCGAGGACTACTCGACGCAGGTGCTCGATGACGGCTTTTTCCATGCCGACCCGCATGCGGGAAACATCATTCTCAAGGACGGCATCGTCTACTTTATCGACTTGGGCATGGTCGGACGCATGTCGAGTCACGATCGCGGTATCGTCAAGGACATGATTTTCGCCGTGGCCGAGGGTGACGTGCCCAAGCTCAAGGATTCGCTCATGCGCTTCGCCGTGACGCGTGGCGACTCGGCCGAGCTTGACCATTCGGCCTTTTTGTCCGACTTGGACTTTATTGTTGCCGACTTTGCCGGGCTCGACCTTAAAGACCTGGATATCGGCGAGTTTTTGACTTCGCTGTTAAACCTCGCGCGCAAAAATGACGTTGAGCTGCCGAGCGTGGTGACGATGTTCGCCCGCGGCATGGTGACGCTCGAGGGCCTGCTGACCGAGTACATGCCCAACGTCAACATGATCCAAATCATCCAGACGCATATTAAAAACGAGAAAAGCACCTATGCGCGCATGCGCGAGATGAGCCGCGACTTTGCAGCGAGCAGTTATCGCGCGGCGAAGGGCTCGCTCGAGGCGGCCGAGTATCTGGGCTTGGCTTCGCGTATGCTTACGCGCGGCCAGCTTAAGGTGAACACGCAGATCATGAGCAGCGATAATGCGCTGCGACAGCTAGGTGGGATTATCGACCGCATGTCGATGGCAATTGTGATCGCCGGTCTGTTTATCGGTTCGTCGGTGGTGTACTACGCGCGCATCGAGCCGGTTGTGTTTGGTATCCCGGTCATTGGCTTTATGGGCTACGTGAGCGCGCTGGTGCTGGCGCTTATGTTGGGCCGCAATATCTGGCTCAACAGTCACGGCGGCAAGCACTAGAGGCTGCGGCCGTCACCGCATTTTCCTATCGCAAACAATAGCTTTTACCTTGGGCTTCGCCTGCGTGCGAGGCCCTTTTGCGTGATACCATTTTGACGGTAATAATCGATGGCCTAGATGGTGGTGCGGAGACGCACGAATGCGCGGTTATCCTGCGCATTTGGGAGAATCGGGGTGCAAGTCCCCAGCTGTACCAGTAACCGTAATTCCTCTTGGCTCGGGATGCTCGCGTCGCAGATCGGACGACGTGCCCGAGTCGTTAAGGTTAAGTCGGATCGCCTCCCGTCTTGCATGCGGCTGCGGCTTTTGCCGCCGGTGTGCATAGGGCTCTGGAGGGAAGGGGGACCCCGATGGGGGAACTCGAGCGCAACATGCGCGATGACGTGGGGCAGTCTCAAGGCAACGCTCCAAGTGCAGACAGTAGGAGACAAATGGATATGTTTGAGGACGAGCGCCAGCGCGTCTCGCATCGCCGTGGCGCAATTGCGCGCGGCGTAGCCAAGCGCGGCCTGGTGGCATTCCTGGCCTTCGCGATGGCCTTTGGCACCACACCGGCTCAGCTGTGGGCCGAGGGCGCCGAGGGCATTGCCGAGGCTGTGGCTCAGACTGCGACGCCGGGCGAGGACGCAGCGCTTGCGGGTGGTACCGCTGAGCAGAGCGGCGCCGAGGTTTCGGATTCCGAGGGCGCGCCTGCAGCTAGTGCAGCCATAACAGAGGCAGCA
>CAJMPF010000124.1 GCA_905215195.1 uncultured bacterium
GAACCGCATAACAGATAAGGGCGCCCCGCCGGCCACATGGTCCGACGGGGCGCCCTTTTGCCTATACGCGACAGGCGCGCAGCCCAAGGCTCGCAAGCTCTTATTCGGCCGCTTCGCGCAGGGCCGACATCGTTGCCGCATATTGCTGCTGCAGCGCATGCATTCCCTCGCGAGCGCCGTCAACGGTATCGGCGCCGCGCAGCGCCTCGGTCACCACGACCGCCGGCTCATACAGGTTATCGAATCCCAGGTTCTGGCTCACGCCCTTGAGCGTGTGCGCTGCCATAAACGCACCTTCGGCGTCTCCCGCCGCCATGGCGGCCTCTAGCTTGTCCATGCTCTCGTCATCCAAAAACTTGAGGGCAAAGCGGGCAAGCATTTCCTCGCCCATCAGCCGAGCGCACGCGTCATCATAATTAGCGCCGATCTTCTCATACGCCTCACGCATGGAAATCATGGATTAAAACTCCTTTGGTCAAACTAAATCGTGGGAAACGCGACGACGTCGGCGGGGCGTGCCAACGTCTCGGCAATACGGTCTTGCACCTCGAGCAGGCAGTCGAGCAACAGCGGGTTAAAGGTGCCACACTTACCGTCCAGGATCATCTGGATCGCCTCCTTGTGCGGGATAGCGTCCTTGTACACGCGCACGCTCGTCAGCGCATCGTACACGTCAGCCACCGAAACCACCTGTGCGGCGATGGGAATCTGGTTGCCCTTAAGGCCATCGGGATAGCCCTTGCCGTCCCAGCGCTCGTGATGCCAACGCGCAATCTGGTACGCATATTCCATAAGCGCATTGCCGACGTGATGGCGGCCCAGCTCAAGCAACGTGTCGGCACCGATCGTGGTATGCGTCTTCATAATCTCGAACTCCTCGGGCGTAAGGCGCCCGGGTTTGTTGAGGATCGCATCGTCAATCGCCATCTTGCCGATATCGTGCAGCGCCGAAGCCAGGGCAATCGTGGAGCGCTCCTCATTGTCGAGGGAGATCGTGTCGCTACGCTGGACCAGACAGTCAAGCAGCAGCTCGGTCAGTTTTTCGATATTCGTAACGTGCCTGCCGCTCTCGCCGTTGCGAAGCTCCATGACGCCGGCCATGATGTCGATGAGCATGCAACTGTTCTTGACGCGCTCGTTGTACTGCTGGGACAGCAGGCTCGTCAGGCGGCGCTGTTTGGCGTATAGGCGGATGGTGTTGCTTACACGGCGGCGCACGACACGGGAGTCAAACGGGCGGTTGATATAGTCCGAGGCGCCTAGCTCGTACGCGCGCAGAACCATATCATCGGAATCTTCGCTCGAAATCATGATGAAAGGCAGATTGTCGATACCCGATCGGCGCGACAGGTCGGCCAGCACCTCAAAGCCGCTTATGCCCGGCATGACAATATCCAGCAGCACGAGCGACAACTCATCGCCATAGCGGTCGACCATGTCGAGCGCCGTATGACCGTTGGCGGCCTCGAGGATGCAATACTCGTCCTTGAGCATCTCGTTGAGAATGGCTCGGTTCATCTCGGAGTCATCGACAATAAGCACCAAAGGCTTTTCGCTTTGGAAGGCTTCGATGGAATCGGCATCGGTCACGACCGTACCGGCTTTTGCCTTAGCGCGGCTCAATAACTGGACAGCGCGGCCAACGCCCTCATCGACCGTCTCGCCATGAATACGAACGCCACCAACACATGCCGTCAGGCTCACGTACTCATGGCCCGGAACAATCGTGGCATGAACGGCATCGGACACCTGATGCAGGCGACGGGTGAAGTCATCGGAAGGAATATTGGGCATGACGACCACAAACTTGTCGCAGCCATAGCGTACGAGCTCGTCAGTCGAACGAATTCCGCTGCGTATGGCTGTCGCCACAGCACCGAGCGCAAGGTCGCCGGCATGACGGCCACACGTATCGTTGAAGACCTTAAAATCATCAAGGTCGATCACCGCCACGCCAGCCTTCATGCGAGCGCTACGGAGCTTTTCTTCGTAATATCGGCGATTGCGCACGCTCGTCAGCACATCGGTGTAGACAAGGTCCTCTTCTGCAGCCTCCCGCTCATCAATCGGACGCACCATCAGCAAGACGCGAGGCTCGCCCTCGACCTTTAGAGGGCGTAGGCGAGCGCGGTACTCAACACCATCGTTGAGCAGTTGCTCCGACACCTCATCGGAGTCTGCCAAAGCCTCAAGACTCGACTGACGCAGACAAGGGCAGCGATCGCCGGCGAGCAGGCAGTTAGGCTCGCTCTTAATCTGATCGGCCGACAGCAAACGTACCACGGGGTAGGTCTTCGCGACGCGGGCGACCTCAGCGGCAGCCTCCTCGTCGGTTAGATTGACCTCGTGATTATTGAGCATATGGGGCCCTTTCTATCGTTATGCACGGCAACGGTGCATATCAATTGGTACAAGGGTAACATCTAACAGCTGAAGGCAAACGCGCGATTATCGTTACATTTTTATGACCTGGCAAACGGTGGTAATGGAGCCGCGGGCGCGTGGTTATGGGCGCATTCGTTAACAATGACGAAACGCTAACAGTCCCCCTCCCCGCAGGTCATCGAGCGTTCTAACGCTCCAAGACATCGCGAACGGCATTTGCCGCCGTAACGGGGCGATCGCGCAGACCGTTATGCACGCCCGGAATCGTCACAAGGGGGCAATCGAGATATTCGGCAGCCACCCTCGTGCCCGCCTCGCGGGGCGTGCCAACCGAGAGCTCGCCCAAGAACACGGCCGACACCGCCTTTGACGCGCGGGCGCGCTCCCAGTCGGGAGCATATGTCATATTTGTTCCGTATTCATTGGCCATAAAGCAACGACCATTGCGCAGGGCATGTTTGACTTCCGCTTCGGTCGTCCCAGGAGCCTCGGGGTCCAAGTCGCCGAGGGCTCCCAAGAAAAGCCGGAGCGCCCTTGAAACCTTTCCCGCCGCAATCATATCGAGCAAAACCGGAGCTGCGCCCATACCGACGCCTTTGGCCGACACAGCCGGCTCATGCAGAATCGCACGGGCGACGAGATGGGGTTCGGTGCGAAGAAGCTCCAGCGCAACCAACGTACCGGCACTATGCGCAAGCACATTTGCCGGAGCGCCAACGTGTTCGATCACGGCTTGCAGGTCGGCGGCCTGAGCGGCAAGATCATAGCTGCCGTCTGCCGCATCGCTGCTGCCACCGCAGCCGCGGCGGTCGTAGGCAATTACGCGGTAGTTGCGGCTGAGCTCACAAGCGATACCGTCAAAAAATGTGCCGTCGACACAAGCGCCGTGTACGCACACCAAGGCAGGAGTATCAGGCGACACATCCGGGCCGGCATATTCGCGACAGGCAATCGTGGTGCCCGCATTCTCGACCGTAAAATCCATGTTGTGCCCCCATCATCAATGCTCATCCAGTTGCACGTCGGTGCGGTTGGATGGACCCGCATTGCCTTACGCCTTGTTAACAGATTAACTGTACCCGACCCGAGGCTTTTCATGGCACGGCATAATGAGCGACGTGAAAAAACGAAACTTGTAAAGCAAGGGCCCGCACCTTGCTTTGGAGCCGATGCTATGCTTAGGCACAATTGTCTTGAGGAGCATATGCCTATGTCTACGTTTTTGAATGCCAGCCCCATCTTTGGGCCCGTTCGCAGCCGTCGCCTTGGTCTCTCGCTCGGCGTCAACATGATGCCGGCCAGCGGCAAAATCTGCACGTTCGACTGCATTTACTGCGAAAACGGCCTCAACGCCGAGCGCCCCTGTCATGAGCCGTACAACACAGCTGCCGTGGTACTCGACGCGCTCGAGGCAAAGCTGCGCGAGATGGCAGCCGAGGGCGAGCTCCCCGATGTGATCACCTTCGCAGGCAACGGCGAGCCCACTGCCGCACCGGAGTTTCCGCAGGCCATCGCCGGCGCCGTCGCGTTGCGCGACGAGCTTGCCCCAAACTCCAAGATCGCCGTGCTCTCCAACGGCACGCGCGCCGACCGCCCCCAGGTGCACGACGCGCTCATGATGGTCGACGACAACATCCTCAAGCTCGATACCGTCGACCCGACGTTTATCCAGCTGCTCGACCAGCCTGTTGGCCCCTACGACGTCGAGCACCAGATCAAGACGTTCGCAAGCTTTGACGGTCACGTTATTATCCAGACGATCTTTTTGACCGGCGAGTATCAGGGCAAGCTCATCGATAACACCGGCGAGGAGTACGTTGCCCCCTGGCTCGCGGCACTCGAGCGCATTCGTCCGCAGGAGGCGACCATCTACACGGTGGCGCGCGAGACACCGATCGCCGGCCTTGCCAAAGCAGCGCCCGACGTCCTCGACGCCATTGCCGCGCGCGTCCAAGCCCTCGGCATTCCCTGCCAGGTGAGCTACTAACAAAACCACGCAGCAGCTAGTGCCCACCACCCCGCTCCATCAGTTGCGGTGATATAGTTCCTGTTTATGCTGTTAAACCGCTTAAATCGGAACTATATCACCGCAACTTTTATGGACGCGTGAGTGGGCTATACTAGCTGCGGATGAAAGGAAGTTAGCCATGTTTGACAAAGGACCCGTGCCCGGCCGCAACGACGCTTGCTGGTGCGGCAGCGGCAAAAAATATAAGAAATGTCACAGCGCCTTCGACGAACGCCTCGAGCGCCTGTGGGAGGAGGGCTGGGAGGTTCTGCCCCGTACGCTCTACAAGACGCCCGCCGATATCGAGGGCATCAAGCGCTCCGCCGCCATCAACGTGGGCGTGCTCGACTACGTAGGCGAGCACATCGCCGCGGGCATGACCACCAACCAGATCGACCAGATGATCTACGACTACACCGTCGAGCACGGTGGCACGCCGGCCGACCTCAACTACGAGGGCTATCCCAAGAGCGTGTGCACCTCGATCAACGACGTGGTCTGCCACGGCATTCCCTGCGATACAGACGTACTGCACGAGGGCGACATCATCAACGTGGACTGCTCCACGATCCTGGACGGTTACTTTAGTGATTCGAGCCGCATGTTCTGTATCGGCGAGGTCTCGGCCGAGCGCCAGCGCCTGGTCGACGTCACCCGCGCCAGCGTGGAGGCGGGCCTGGCAGCCGTCAAGCCATGGCTGCCGTTGTCCGTGATGGCCGAAGCCGTGCAAAAGACGGTCGAGGACGCCGGCTTTAGCGTGGTGCGCGAGTACGGCGGACACGGCATCGGTAAGGAGTTCCACGAGGACCCGTTTGTGGGCTTTACCACCGAGGCACCCGATGTGGACACCATCATGGCCCCGGGCATGGTCTTTACCATCGAGCCCATGGTCAATGCCGGAGCGCCCGACATCAAGATTAGCAAGGGTGATGGTTGGTGCGTGCGCACCAAGGACGGTAGCGATTCGGCTCAGTGCGAGGTGCAGCTCGTGGTGACCGAGGACGGTTACGAGCTGCTGAGCTGGTAGCCGTGGATGCGCCGGGCTTCGCGATGGATATGTTAACCATCGCGAAGCCCGGCGTTTTATTTGAACGTTTCGCCTGATATAACCTGCCAAAATAAACCTGTCCCTTTTTGGCAGGTCGAGCGGAGAGGA
>CAJMPF010000125.1 GCA_905215195.1 uncultured bacterium
GTTATGTGCCCGAAAATCCACGCTCGTTTCTACTCTGCCTACATTTGGAGGAAGAGCTCGTGGAGGCGGGTATCCTCGTCGAGTTCGGGGTGAAAGGTAACGCCGAGCTGGTTGCCTTGGCGGGCGGCGACGATACGGCCGTCGACTTCTGCTAGAGCCTCAGCGTCGCCGTGGACCTCGACGATGCGGGGCGCGCGGATAAACGTCAGTGGCACTTCACCGTCGATGTCGGCAAGCTGCCGAGCTGCCTGCCGTAGGCATTGCGCTCGACAAGTACATCCATGGTTGCCAAACGCGGCGTGCCCTTATCGTCATGGGCGGCAAGGTCGTGAGCCAGCAGAATCAGGCCGGCGCAGGTGCCCAGGACGGGCATGCCTTCAACAATGCGGGTGCGAAGCTCCTCGAGCATGCCCAACTCATCAAGCAGCTTCCCTTGAACGGTAGACTCGCCGCCGGGGAGGACCAGACGGTCAAAGTCCTGCTGTAAATCGGCCGCCTGCCTCAGCTCAATACAGTGTGCGCCCAGCTCGGATAGTCTTGCCTCGTGCTCGGCAAAAGCGCCTTGGACCGCCAGCACGGCGACCGTTTGGTCTGCATAATCGCTCATGTGCGATCCTTTCTGCTGGACTAGCGCCCGCGCTCTTCCATGATAATCTCGATCTCGTCGGCGTTGATGCCCACCATGGCCTCGCCCAGGTCCTCTGAAAGCTCGGCAATGAGCTTGGCATCGGTGAAGTTTGCAACGGCCTTGACGATGGCGGCGGCGCGCTTGGCGGGGTCGCCGCTCTTAAAGATGCCCGAGCCGACAAAGACGCCTTCGGCGCCCAGCTGCATCATCAGCGCGGCGTCGGCGGGGGTCGCTACGCCGCCGGCGGCAAAGTTCACGACGGGAAGCTTTCCCGTGGCATGGACCTCGCGCACCAGCTCGACCGGAACCTGCAGTTGCTTGGCTGCCTCAAAGAGCTCGTCGTCGCGCAGGGCAACAACGTCACGGATCTGCTTTTGGATCTTGCGCATGTGACGCACGGCCTGAACGACGTCGCCCGTACCCGGCTCACCCTTGGTGCGAATCATCGTGGCGCCTTCGGCAACACGGCGCAGCGCCTCGCCCAGATCGCGGGCGCCGCAGACAAACGGCACGTCAAACTGGGTCTTGTCGATGTGATAGACGTCATCGGCAGGGGAGAGAACCTCGGACTCATCGATGTAGTCGATCTCGATGGCCTGCAGGACCTGCGCCTCGACGATGTGACCGATGCGGCACTTGGCCATGACGGGGATGGAGACGGCCTCCTGGATGCCCTTGATCATCTTGGGGTCGCTCATGCGCGAGACGCCGCCTGCGGCACGGATGTCGGCCGGGATGCGCTCGAGAGCCATGACGGCGCAGGCGCCTGCCTCCTCGGCGATGCGTGCCTGCTCGGGCGTGGTAACGTCCATGATGACGCCGCCCTTGAGCATCTGCGCGAGCTCGCGATTGAGTTTGACGCGATCGGCCTTGCTGGTCTGTTCTGCCATGGTTGCTCCCTTGGTTGGCATGTGCATTGCTTGACGGAACATCCTATCGGGGAGCTGGGTATGGCAAAATACTCAGTTTTCGAGATAATAATAAGGTCAGCTTAATACCAGATTGAACAGCTCGATAAGGTCAGGTGGCAAACTCATGCTTGACTACAATTTGGAAAAACGTGGCGAGGCATCGCTTTATGAGTATGTTTACCAGCAAATTCGAGATGATATTGTTGCTGGACGTATTGCGGCGGGGGAGCATCTTCCGTCTAAGCGCGCCTTTGCCAGTCATCTGGGAATCAGTGTCATTACCATCGAGAATGCATATAGCCAGTTACTTGCCGAGGGCTATATTTGCTCAATGCCGCGTCGTGGCTACTACGCTTGCGAGCTTCCGGATGCACCGGTTTTGGCTTCGGCTGCGGAGGGCATCGACCGAGATGCCGCCTCTGCGGGTCCCAGCGCGCATGATGTCAACGGACAGGTTGAGCTGTTCGATGCACTTTCTCCTTCCGCTTTGGAGGCGGCGCGGCTTTGGCAAAACGCACTGCGGGCGACGCTGACATCCGAAGACGAGCGCGAGATCTTTTCGCCCGCACCGGCACAGGGCACCGTTCGGCTACGATGCGCAATTGCTCATCATCTGCGCGGGACGAGGGGTATGAATGTCGACCCCAATAACATTGTTATCGGCGCGGGCGCTCAGCTGCTCGATACCATGTTGGTTCAGTTGCTTGGCGCTGACAAGGTGTATGCCGTTGAGGACCCGGGCTATTTACGTCTGACGCGCATTTATCAGGCTATGGGCTGCAAAGTTCGACATATCCCGTTGGATGATGAGGGGGTGGACTTGAGCGCTCTGCAGAAAACCGGGACCGATGTACTTCACCTGATGCCGTCTCACCAATATCCAACCGGCCTTGTGATGAGCATTGCGCGTCGCTATGCGCTTCTGAGCTGGGCCGCCGAGCGACCAGGTCGGTATCTCATCGAAGATGACTTTGATTGTGAGTTTCGCCTTGCCGGGAAGCCGATTCCCGCGCTCGCGTCGATCGATGCCGCCCAGTCGGTTATCTACACCAACACGTTTTCGAAGAGCCTTTCATCGGCGTTGCGTTTGGCGTACATGGTGTTGCCCGATGAGCTAATGGAGCGGTTTAGGCGCAACATTGGTTTCTACGCCTCGTCGGTGAGCTCTGTTGACCAGGTCGCTTTGGCGCGTTTGCTGGAATCTGGTGATTACGAGCGACATGTGAACCGCGTGCGCGTTCGTGCTCGCGAGGCGCGTGATGGCCTGATGGCGCTTGTGCGGAAGGTATTTCCGGCAGGAGAGGTCTCGATCGAGCATGCAGACGCGGGCCTTTACTGTGTCGTGGTTGCGGAGCGTGGAACGGGCGGAAGCACTTTTGCACGGGCTCTCACGCGCTCGAGCATCCCTTTTATCGATATCGGTGACTGTTTTTGGTGTGCCGATGGCGCATCTGTCCCTGAAAACTCAACTCAAATTCTTGTCCAGTATGACGATCTGAGTCCAAAAGTGCTAACTACCTTGGAATTGCAGCTAATGGGGGCACTCTGCAACCTAAGTGAGTAGACTTTTAGCACTTTGGCGACCGGGCAGTTTTGTAGCAAGCTATCTACCTGCGGTTTTGAAAAGCAGGATGACCGGCCTGCTCGGGATGTTCAAAAAAGTCTACTCACTTGCCGCGCAAAGCTCCTGCATGAGAAAAAAATGGGGTTTTCAACAGGGCTTCGTCCAGCTCTCGGCAAGCTTTTGGCCAGTTGGGGAGTGCTGTTGAAAACTTGGCAGTCCGTTCGGCGCCATTTTTGGTGCGTTCGCGCCAATGCGTGACTGACTGGGTTGAAATTCGTGTTTTCCTGTGCCTATGAAGGATTTACTTTGTGACATATCGGCTTTTAGGTACTGGCGTTTGCCTCCTCAAGTCCGCGCTTTGTGTCCGCCGCTTCCACGACCGGAAGAAGACCGGCAGCGATATGATCTCGCCCGCAACCCGACGGCTGCGGTCGCGCTCGGTTTTCCGTTGTATACATTGGTTCGGACGAGAAACAAACGAACTTGTCCAGCCAGCATTAGGCAGCGGCTGTTTCTTGGTGAGCTTCCCAGGGAATCCGTGCTGGAAACGGAGCATGGGTTTTTGATTACGTCTCCTCTACTGACGGCATTCATCATGTCGCGGCACCTGACGGATCTCCAGCTTCTTTTGGTATTGGCGGAGATGTGTGGCTTGTTTGCGGTGTGCGCTCTGCCGGCGGCACTTGAGGCGGAGCTTTCGCGTGCAATTGATTCGGGCGCGATTTCGACAACGTTCGGTTGGGTGCGCTGCCCGTCCGAGGACGGCACCGCCTCAAATCTATGGCGTCGAGACGCTTTGGTTTTGGGCGGAGACCTTGACCGTTTTTGTTCAGATGTTTGCGGGATGCGTTACGGCAATGGATTTATGGCGGTATCGCAACTCGTTCCATTGGGTGCCGCGTCGCCTTTTGAGGTCGAGGCGTATTTGTTGCTTGGACTGCCGCGAGCCCTGGGAGGCGAAGGGTTTTGCGGCATAGAGCTCAATGTCGAAGTGACGTTAAGCACAAGTGCTCGAGCGATTGTGGGAAAGTCCCGTGTATATATCGACCTACTTCTTTCTTCGCCGGACGGTAGGCGACAGGTGGCCATTGAATGTCAGGGAAAGGCCTCGCACGGACGCGCAGGGGATGGCTTGCGTGACGCTGACCGCATGACGGCCCTTCAGGCCATGGGCTACGATGTGCTTCTCCTTACACACAGACAGATATCGGATGAGGATAGATTCCGCGCGATCGTTAAGGCTGTATGCAGGATGCTCGATGCTGAATATCATGATAAAAGCTCGGATGAGCAAAGGGCTGAGGCATTACTCCGGTCTGAACTATTCATTGACTGGACAAAATTGGGAGTAATCGACGGAAAGATGCCCGTTAGACACAAAATGGCTCGATCGTGGACGGCTGCGAATCTAAGTGAGTAGACTTTTGGCACTTTGGCGACTAGGTCGTTTTGCAACAAGGCATTTACCTGCGGCTTTATAAAGTGATATGGATGGTCTGCTCGGCAAGTTCCAAAAAGTCTACTCAGTTAGTTTTTGACGAGAAGCCGATGCCGAAGACGGTCCTATTTCAGGGCGTTAACAAGTTCGTGAGGCACGAAAAAGGCCCGGACCAATACGGTCCGGGCCTCATCGAGCTAGAGGTTATGTCTCAGGCGGTTGGCTTAGCCAAAGTAGCGCTTGAGCAGGCCGGCGAAAGCCTTGCCGTGGCGAGCCTCGTCGCGAGCCATCTCATGCACGGTGTCATGGATGGCATCGAGGCCAGCGGCCTTGGCGCGCTTAGCAAGATCGGTCTTGCCGGCGGTGGCGCCGTTCTCGGCCTCAACGCGCATCTCGAGGTTCTTCTTGGTAGAGTCGGTCACGACCTCGCCCAGGAGCTCAGCGAACTTGGCGGCGTGCTCGGCCTCCTCGTGGGCAGCCTTCTCCCAGTACAGGCCGATTTCGGGGTAGCCCTCACGATGGGCCACGCGGGCCATGGCCAGGTACATGCCCACCTCGGTGCACTCGCCCATGAAATGATTCTGGAGACCCTCCCACAGTTCGGGGCTGGCACCCTTGCCGTCGCCGATCTTGTGAACCGTCACGAAATCGAGGTCGCCCCCGGTCTCCACCAGTTCGACGAATTTTTCCTTGCCTACCTTGCACATCGGGCACTGATCGGGTGCCTCGGGACCTTCGTGGATGTACCCGCAAACGGTACAACGCCATTTCTTAGCCATAATTCTTCTCTTTATTTTGTTAGATTGTGTGTGTTATTTCGTTTGCGAAGCAAAGATAGGAATTATCGGGGTCACGTTCCGCAAAAATCCGATCACTTTTACTGATAGGGCGATAAAACAAACCTATACGCCCATCACTGCGGCTGCCGGTCGAGCAGC
>CAJMPF010000126.1 GCA_905215195.1 uncultured bacterium
CTTGCCCTCCGCGATATAGCCGGGCATGACCGTATCGAGCAGCTGCGTCCAGGCCTTCCAGAACTCCTGGGTCTTGGGATGGTCCAGAACAAAGTCGGAGACTTTCTTATCGAGACCGGTCATGGTGCGCATCTCGGGATCGTAGAACGGATTGGGCAGGAAGCGGACGTCGATCATAATGTCCGCCTCGACGGGCATGCCGTGCTTAAAGCCAAACGAGAACACGTGAACGTCCATGAGCTGCTGGTCGGACAGCTCGGAGAACGCCATGCGCAATTTGTTGCGCAGGGCAGAGGTGCGCAGGCGGCTCGTGTCGATGATCATATCGGCTCGATCGCGCACGCCCTGCAGCTGCAGGCGCTCGCGCTGAATCGCATCGGCCGTAGTCTCCCCCGGCTTGGCAATGGGGTGGCGGCGGCGGTTTTCGCTATAACGACGGATCAGCACCTCGTCAGAGGCCTCGAGAAACACGATGTCACAGCTCATCTCGCGCTCCTCGAGTGCGGCAACGGCATCGAGCAGCTCATCGAACAAGCCCTGGCTGCGCAGGTCGCAGGTGACGGCAAGATGCCTGCCCACGCCCGTATTGATGCCGACGAGTTCGGCAAGCTGGGCGATCAGACGCGGAGGCAAGTTGTCGATGCAAAAGTAGCCCATGTCCTCGAACACATGCATGGCCTGCGTTCGGCCCGATCCGGACATTCCGGTGATGATGACGATATCGGGGATGCGCTCCGAGCGCTCCGCCGCATCCATGGCATCTCCCTTTTGCATGTGTGCCTCCTAAAACAAGCGCGGGACCCGGCCAGCGGATCCCGCGCGATCAATTGCCTTTATTGAGTATACCGCCCCAAGCGGATACAAGGCCCGTCTTACGCCTCAAGCGCAGCCTTGAACCAACTTGTAATACTCGTGGGGTGCGTGATGGCGGTGCCGACGACAACGGCCCAGGCGCCCGCATCAATCGCGGCGCGGGCCTCCTCGGGCGTGTGCACGCGGCCCTCGCAGATGATGGGAAGACCGGGGAATTCCTCGGTCGCCTGACGCAGAAGCGGCAGATCGGGGCCATCGGCCATGGTGCAGTCGATAGCGGCAACACCATGAGAAAGCGTGGTGGACACCAGGTCGAAGCCCATGTCGACAGCACGACGAATATCCTCGATGGTGGCACAGTCGGCCATCAGGAGCACGCCCTCCTCGTGCAGCGGACGGAAGGTGTCCTCGACGGTCTTGCCATCGGGACGCGGGCGATCGGTGGCGTCAATCGCCACGATATCGGCACCGGCGGCAACGCAGGCGCGAGCGTGGCGCAGCGTCGGCGTGATGTAGACGCCCTCGTGCCCATCCTTCCACAAGCCGATGACGGGGACCTCACAGCGGCCCTTAATGGCGGCGATGTCGGCAAGGCCCTGGCAGCGAATGGCGGCGGCGCCGCCGAGCTCGCAAGCGCGAGACATTTGAGCCA
Source organism: uncultured bacterium (assembly GCA_905215195.1). Lineage (GTDB taxonomy): Bacteria > Actinomycetota > Coriobacteriia > Coriobacteriales > Coriobacteriaceae > Collinsella. The sequence continues at coordinate 1,466 of CAJMPF010000126.1, forward strand.
TGGTCTCGGGCGTGCGAAGCGGCTCGCCCATATAGGCCTGAACGCTCACGACGAGCTTGCCCTTCAGGGATTGAATCAAAGGATCGACGGTCATAAGGCTGCAACCTTTCTCAGAACAGCCTCCCGAGGCGTGTTGTCTCGGGAGGCTCCTACAGAAGATACGTTTACTTCAACGAGGCAAGAAGATGCTCAGCGGCACCGATGAGCGGAGCATCGCCCTCCAGAGAACCGATGAGGATCGGCGTGTCCTGAAGCGGATCGAGCGCCTGGCTGGCATAGCCCTCGTGTACCGAATCCTTCCACGTCTGTGAACGCCAATCGGGACCTTGGTGAATCACGCCACCCGAAAGCACGATGACCTCAGGGTCCAGGATGTTAGCGAGCGAGCCCAAGCTGGCACCCAGCGCAAAGCCGGCGTCATGGATGACCTCGGTCGCCTTTGCGTCGCCCGCACGGCACAGGTCGTTCACATCGCGACCGACCGAAGGACGGCTGGGGTCGACGCGACCAAAGCGCTCATCGTACATTCGACCAATGGAAGTGCCCGAAGCAACCGACTCCAGATGGCCGGAACGCCCGCAGGCGCAGGGAATGCCGGCGGCAGCCGAGCACTCGATGTGGCCCATATGGCCGGCAGCACCATGGAAGCCTTGCATCACGCGGCCGTTCTCGACATATGCGCCGCCGATGCCCGTACCGATGCCAAGACACAAGACGGAGAACTTGCCTTTGCCGACGCCCCAGTGGGCCTCGCCCAGAGCATGAGCCTGCACGTCGCCTACAACGGCAACGGGAAGACCGAGGTCCTCGCGCAGACGCGGCCCCAACTGGACGCCGGACCAGCCGGGCATGATCTCGTTGGCATACGCGATGGCGCCCGTCTTGGGATCGACAACGCCGGCAGCACCAATGCCGACGCCAAGGACCTCGACATCGGGATTCGCCTCAAGAGCAGCCTTGATGGACGCCTCGATCCGCTGGAAGACGGCCTCGCCGCCCTCCTGGGCCTCGGTAGGAACCTCGGCCTCAAATACGGGATGGGGCACGCTGCCGTCAGCCGGGTACTCCATAATGGCGGTCGCGATCTTAGTTCCGCCGATATCGACAGAGCAGACGTACTTGTTCTCCATGTCGTTCTCCTTAGGAGATAAAAACAACTACAGGAAATGAAGGCGGTGTTATCGCCGCAGCATGATAAAGGTTTCCCAGGTGCCCGAGGTTGGGGTGAAAGTGGTCGGGCGTTGACCTAATGGGTCACGCCCGACCACTTGAGCCCCAAGATCGGGTGCCTGGGGAAGCTTTACAGGAGACCGTTGTCCTGGAGGACCTTGCGAATCGCCTCGACGTTTTCACCGGTCATGGCCTTCACCGGGCGTGGCATGGTCGGGCTGTCGAAGATGCCCATGAGGTTCATAGCGGTCTTGAAGGCGCCGACGCCACCGGCATAGCCCTGGACGCCCGAGGTGACATCCCAGATGTGCGAAATCTCATTGAGGCGATCCTGCTCGGCCTTGACGGTAGCCCAGTCACCAACCTGAGCGGCCTTCCACTGACGCACGTAGCCCTCGGGCTCAACGTTGGCGAGACCCGGGACAGAGCCGTCGGCGCCACCGAGATAGGCACCGTCGACGACGACCTCATGGCCGGTAAGGATGCTCATCGGATGGCCGTTCTTCTCGTTCTCCTGAACGAGGTAGCGGAACGAGATGTCATCACCCGAGGAATCCTTGACGCCGGCCAGAACGCCCTCGGCGCCGAGCTTGGCAAGGAGCTTCCAAGGGAGCTTGGTGTGGACACACACGGGGATGTCGTAGGCGAAGATGGGCAGGTCGAGCTCCTCGTGCAGGATGCGGAAGTGCTCCTCAACCTCGGTCATGCCCTGCAGGGCATAGAACGGGCAGGTGGCGACAAGCGCATCGGCGCCCAGCTCCTGAGCGACCTTGCCGTGCTCGATCATGCGCTCGGTCTCGGTGTCGATGATGCCGACCAGAACGGGAACACGGTGGTCGACGATACGAACGGCCTCGGCGATAATCTGGCGACGGCGCTCGTCGGTGGAGAAGACGACCTCGCCCGAGGAGCCCAGGAAGAACAGGCCATCGACGCCGGCATCGATCATGCGGTTGATGCTGCGCTCAAAGGAGGCAACATCGAGCTGGTGGTCTTCGGTATCGGGAACAACGACGGGAGGGATAACGCCGGTGAATTTCTGAGTTGCCACAAGAATCTCCTTAGTTGTCTGGCGAGCGGCCCTATGCCGCCCACTCTTGTTGGCAGTGTCCAGGCCGTCTAGGCCAAAGAACACGGGTAGAACGTTTGGTTAAAGAAGTCGACGACTTCGTTTTCGAACGCATTGATGCGCTCGTGAGCGTATTTGGCATAGATGATATGCCTTCGGTCACACTCAAGACCGTTGAATACGGCAAACTGACCCTTGGGATCGCTCACGACGTCCATAAGCGATGTGCCAATGAGCACCGATCCGCGCACCCGAGACGACAGCGCCTCGAGGCCGCCAGGAAGCGGATTGGCAACCGCCGTGCAGGCGAGGCCCCGCTCGTCCAGAGCAGAAACCGCCAGCGCGACTCCGCCGCCAAGACCCTCGCCCCATGCAAAGATGCGGTCGGGGTCCATGCCATCAAGATTGCGCGCCACCTTCGCCAGCGCGCAACCCCAACGGACGCGCTCGACAAAAGCGGGCGAAGAAATCCCCCGCTGCAGGTCGTCCGCACCAGCAACATCGTCATCCAGCGCGAGGACGGCATACCCCATGGCGGCAAATCTCGTCATGTGATGCCAGCCGCGCACAGGCCGATCGATGTCGTGGAACATCAGGCACAGCGGCACGCGCTCAGATACTCGGGCACGACCGACAGGCTCGATCAAACGAGCGTGAATCGCATCGTCACCGAGCTCAAAGGAGACCTCCGAGTAACGGGCGCAGAGGTTAACAAAGTCAATCGCCGTAATGGCCAGGCCTTGAATCTCAAGATTCGAAGCGCATGTCTCTAAATCAGAAACATCTGCTTGGACATCACCGCGCCAGTCCCGATATTCTGCGAGCCTTGACGAAACCGTTCCAGGAATTCCCACGAGCCCGGGGACAATCAGCTCGTCAACATTGCTCTCGCACTTAGACATGAGCCTCCCCTCCCTTGCAGAAAAACGGAATGATCAGATCGTCAAAATCCTGAATCTCCTCGTGGCCAAAGCCTTCAAAGAACTCATGACGCTTTTCGCAGGTCAGGTTGTTATAGACCGCAAACTGCGTCGCTGGCGGACAGACGATATCGGCTGTGCCGGTGCCAAACAGCACGGGGCATTTGACCATAGGGGCAAAGTTCTTGGAATCGAAGTACGCCAGCTTGGCATAGGCTTCGTCAATACGAGTCGAGTCCTCGTCAAACCAGCGAGACCAATAGCGCAGGCCCTCGTAGGCAATGTCGTCGGCATCCAAATCCCAGACCAGGCGGAAATCCGACAGGAAGGGATAGAGGATGGCGGCACGATTGATAAGCTCGCTGTTAAGCGCACAGGTCGCAATGCCCAAACCGCCGCCCTGCGACGCGCCGTTCACAAACACACGGGAAAGATCGATGCCCTCGAGCTCGCGAACGATGCGGCACAGGATTCGAATATCTTGGTGTAAGCGGACATAGTAGAGGTTGGCAGGGTCGCCGTCGATACCGGCGACGATATGCCCGGCAACCGTTGTGCCCTCAAATCCACCAATGTCCTCGGAGGGACCTCCTTGGCCGGGGCAGTCGAGGGCGATGAGTGCCATGCCCATGCCCGCAAACGACGCCTGCTCAAACCAGCTGCGGCTTGCACCCGGATACCCATGGAACTGAAGTACCAATGGCACGGGCTCGTCCGAGACGGGTTTAAGGTACTTGGCATGCAGGCGCGCGCCACACATGCCGGTATACCAGAGGTCGAAAAACCGACAGGTCGCGGAATCCGCAACCGAAGCCGCCTCAATCGCGTAGTCGAGCTCGACGGCGTCGGCCTCGG
>CAJMPF010000127.1 GCA_905215195.1 uncultured bacterium
GAAGGCCACATTAAGTGGCCTTCTTTGCGTGCGGAACTCATATCGAGCAAAAGCCCAAGCGGCCCTCTCGGTTCAGCCAAGTTGACGTAGTTGAGATGTAGCATGCGGCCTGCTCACTCCTCGAAGTTCTTAGCGGAAATGAGTTGACTTGCAACAACGCTTTGCTTGCGATGGCGGTTGAGCTGCAACAAGGTTTTTATTGGACCTCGAACCCTATACTCGATGTTCGCTTCGTTCATTGAGTTACCCTTTGCATGAGGCCGGGACATATCGTCCCGCCCGCAGTTTCGCAGGCCGAAGGCCGAGAATGTTTGAGGACGGGATGATATGTCCCGGCCTCCCGGGAGAGTTACCTATGAACTACGCGAACATTAAGTATTTCGACATTGCTGATGGGGAAGGCGTTCGTACTTCTCTGTTTGTGAGTGGGTGCCGTCGTGGGTGCAAGAACTGCTTTAACTCTGTCGCGTGGGACTTTGCTACGGGCGAGCCGTTCGATCGTGCCGTCGAGGACAAGATTATCGAGAGCCTCGACCATCCCTTTATCGATGGCCTGACGATTCTGGGCGGCGAGCCTATGGAGCCCGAGAATCAGGCGGGACTTGTTGACTTTATCGAACGCGTGCGTGCGGCCTATCCCGAGGGGTCGGGCAAGACCATTTGGTGCTTTACCGGCGACGTGCTCGAGGAGCTTATGCCGGGTGGCCGTCATCATACCGAGGTGACGGACCGTATCCTTGCCTGCCTCGACATGTTGGTGGACGGCCCGTTCGTTCAGGATCTGTACGATATCTCATTGCGCTTTAGGGGCTCGAGCAATCAGCGCGTGATTGATATGAACGCCACGCGCGCCCGTGCTGCGCGCGAGGGCGTTGCGCTTTGCGACGCTGTGGAGCTTTGGCGGGACGATCCGGTCTATTCGACCCATACTATGTAGCTTGTGGCCGATGCCAAAGGGCGTGGTACCATAGCGCGAACGCTAAATCGAAAAAAGTGAGGCCCAGATGGTCGATCAGGAAAAAGTCGAGACTGCCATTAAGCTGCTGCTTGAAGGTATAGGCGAGGACCCAACTCGTGAGGGCCTGCTGGAGACCCCGGCGCGCGTTGCCCGTATGTATGGTGAGATCGCCGGCGGTATGGATCAGAGTGCCGAGGAGCACCTGTCCAAAACCTTTGCCGTCGCTTCGAACGATTTGGTTATCGAGCGCGACATTACGTTTTACTCGCTGTGCGAGCATCATCTGCTGCCGTTTTACGGCAAGGCTGCCATTGGTTATATCCCTAACGGTCGGGTGGCCGGGCTTTCCAAGCTCGCCCGCACGGTTGAGGTCTACGCCCGTCGTCTGCAGCTGCAGGAGCAGTTGTGTGCACAGGTTGCCGATGCCCTCATGGAATATCTTGCTCCCCAAGGGGCGATTGTGCTGATGGAAGCCGAGCACATGTGCATGACGATGCGCGGCGTGCAAAAGCCCGGCACCAAGACCGTGACGCTCGCTCGCCGCGGCGTCTTTGAGACCGATCCCGCGCTCGAGGAGCGGTTCTTTAGGATGCTGGGCCGTTAGCATGAGGGTCGTCAACGACTTTACATCGAAGACCGATGAGGGGACGTCGCGTCGCGGCTTTATGGCATCGGGCCTGACTCCCTTTGGTGCCATGCCTCGCATTGATTACATTTGTGCCAACGGGCTGTTCCGTCGGCACCTGGGCAACATTGCACAGTTGGAATCGGGGCGCATCTTCTGCCGCCACGGTATTGATCATCTTCTCGATGTCGCTCGCATTATGTGGATCAAGAATCTTGAGGAACAGCTCAAATTTGACCGCGAGGTCATCTACGCCACGGCACTTCTTCACGATATCGGCAAAGATGAACAGTATGAATCGGGTATATCCCATGATGTTGCAAGCGAACGCGTCGCTGATGCGATTCTCGGCGGCATGCCCGATGATGTGGCGTTTGAGCCGGCCGATGCCGCAGCCATTAAGACGGCCATTCTGGGCCATCGAAAGCTGCGCGTGAACAGCCAACCGCTTGAGCGTCTGCTCTATGCAGCCGACAAAGCGTCGCGCGCCTGCTTTGCATGCCCCGCACGCAATGCTTGCAACTGGAGCGATGATAAAAAGAACCTGTCGATTCGCGTGTAGTTAGTTTGCGCGGTCGGGGTTCTAAACGAAGGAGACGATCGCGATGAGCAATAAGAAACTGCCCGAGAATGCAACCAAGACTGAAGGTGCTGAGCTCGCCCGCCGTGGAAGGGGCGAAATATCCACCGCAACGGCGGTGCCCCACGTGAGCTATGACGATCTGCGCCATGCCGACCGCATCACCGTTGAAGGTCTTGAGGTTTTTGCTAACCACGGCGTATATCCCGAAGAGAACGCGCTGGGCCAGAAGTTCATCGTGTCCCTGGTGCTCTATGCCGACCTGCGTGCAGCGGGGGAGCACGATAACCTGGACGCCTCGATTGACTACGGCTCGGTATGCCACGATGTCGATGGCTATCTGCGCGAGCATACGTTTAAGCTCATCGAGGCTGCAGCCGAGGGTGTGGCCCAGATGCTGCTACGTCGTTACCCCCTGCTGCTTGGCGTGCACGTTAAGCTCGATAAGCCTTGGGCGCCCGTCGGTCTTCCCCTGGCAAGCTGCGGTGTCGAGATCGAGCGCGTGCGCTAACCGGTTCTAATACGTCTCTATGGGTGGCTGCTTGAGTCGCTGAGACAGTGCTCTATTGTTGGGGCAGTATGTGTCGAGCAGGACGTGGAACCGCTGGTTGTGGCTCGGCTCGAGCAGGTGGACGAGCTCGTGGGCGACAACCATGTCAAGGCACTCGACGGGGTAGGCGGCAAGTTCTCGTGCGATGCGAATGGCGCCGGTTTTGGGCGTGCATGATCCCCAGCGCGTTTTCATGCTGCGCACGGAAACGCGGGAAACGTCGACACCCATTGCGATTTCGTATGCGTGCACAATATCGCGCAGTGCCGATGTGACCTCGGACGTATAGAGCTGGTCAATATGGGCTTGGATCTCACTGGGCGTTAAGCCGTCGAGGGTCGCGTTCCACTTGGCCTGCGGACGTTCGTCTAGCTCGTCGGCACCTATAAAACTTGCGAAGGTGGCCTGTTTGGGCTGCGGTGCGGGTGACGCAAAGTTGTGATCGAGCGCATCTTGTACCGTGATGGGCTTGCCCCAAAGTGCAATGATGGACGAGGGACTGAGCGGCTCTCGCACTGTCGCCTGACGTTGCTCACGCTGGGCAAGTCGGCTGATAATCCAGGCGCTGTTGCGCTTCACAAACGCTTCGATACGCTCGCGGCTGGCGCCGAGCGGTGCGCTGGCGTGGACCTCACTGCTCGATGTGACGCGCAGGTTGAAGTTTTTGACGCGCTTTTTGGTAACGATGACGGGGATGGGCGTCCCATCCGGTCGGGGTAGGAAAAACGTAAATTGCTGCGTCAAAAGCGGTCCTTCAGATTGGGGACGGGCCGGCATGTCGACCGTTCGGCATGCCGGCCCGCTCAAGGGGTGTGAAATTAATAACGCTCAAAGAAGGCAAGCGCGTTGTCACTGCAGAGCTTCTGCATCACGGTCTTGCCAAAATGCTTGGAAAGCATGTTCTGGAACTCGGGCATCTTGCTGGCATCGGAGAGGAAAGCGGGCACCGTGGCGCCGTCCCAGTCGCCGCCGAGTGCGATGACGTCCTCGCCGCCCAGGTCGAGCCAGTGCTCGATATGTGCCGCCAGCTGGTCGAAGGTGACGTCTGCGGCGGTCTTGTCGGTTGCGTCGTTGGAAAGGAACTCGCTGCAGTAGTTGAGGCCGACGATACCGCCCATGTCGCGAATGGTGCGGAACTGGTCGTCGGTGAGGTTGCGCTTAACGCCGCAAACTGCACGGGAGTTGGAGTGGCTGGCGACGAAGGGGCGCGTGGCGTGGGCGACAACCTCGTCAAAGCACTCGTCGTTGAGGTGGGAGACATCGAGTACCATGCCGGCGTGCTCCATCTGCGTAAGTGCCTCGATGCCGGCGGCGGTGAGGCCGGCGTGGGTATCGTGTCCGCTCGCGAGCGGTCCCTGCGCATTCCAGCTGAGCGATGACATGAGTACGCCCAAGCTCTTGAGCACCTCGATCAGCGCGGAGTCCTCGGCAAAGAACGTGGCGTTTTCGATGGTGTGGATGCAGGCGACCTTGCCGTCTTTGAGCGCGGGGCGAATGTCTGCCGCGCTGCGTACGTTGACCATGCGGTCGTGGTTGAGCATTGCCTGGCCGCTCATATGCGCCATGATCTGCGCCTGGAAGCGCGCGGCGTGGGCGGTGGGAATCTCATCGGGGACAAACGTGGCGAAGCACTGTGCCCATGGCGTGTTGCCGATCTTTGCGAGCGAGATGGCGCAGGCGTTGCCCTCGATGAGGTCGAAATCTTGCGGATGCGTTTCGTCGCCGGGGAAATAACCGTCGGTGCCGGCGGTAAAGCGCAGGTCGAGATCGAGCGTGGCCCGGCCGATGCGGTCGGCGGTGTCGCAGTGTAGGTCAAATACGGGATATGCCATGGTTCCTCCGGTTGCAGCGTTTCTTTGCAAACTGTCATTGAATTGTATGACTAGGGTATAGTTAGCGCCATATGTTCATGGCGGCCCGCGTTGTGCGCCGCCCTTATCACGGAGGTTTCCATGTCCAACCAGGGCAAGAAGGTCAAGACTCATTATCGCGGCACGCTCGACGACGGCACGCAGTTCGATAGCTCCTACGATCGCGGCGAGCCGCTGGAGTTCACCTGCGGCGCCGGTCAGATGATCAAGGGCTTCGACGCCGCTGTTGTCGACATGCAGGTGGGCGAGAAGAAGACCGTGCACATTCCTGCTGCCGATGCCTACGGCGAGCACAATCCCGAGATGGTTCTGACCTTCCCGGCCGAGCAGGTTCCCAACATCGAGCAGATCGAGAAGGGCATGAAGCTCTTCCTGTCCACGCCGAGCGGTATGCCCGTCCCCGCCGTGGTCATCGACGTGACGCCCGAGGCCGTGACGCTCGACGCCAACCACGAGCTTGCCGGCAAGGACCTCAACTTTGATATCGAGCTCGTCGAGGTCGAGGACTAGTTGATGTCCGTGGACCTGGTAGCTACGGAGCGCTTGGGAAATCTCAACGACCCGTCCTATGAACTCCTGCTTCGTCGGGAGATGGGTGGCATTTTTGAGGTTGACGAGCTGCTACTCGATTGGGACCAGGCTGATACGCGTTTGTTTGTGGGCGTGACGGAGTTAGGGCGCACCGTGAATGCCCGGCTGGATGCCACCGGTGGCGAACGCCTTGCCGATGGTGACGTGCTCGCTATTGACCGCGCGGGCGCGGTGCCCGTAGCGGTTGTCGTGCGCCTGCGCAGCGCCGAGGTTTATTTGGTCGAAGTCGACCGCATGGATCCGATTGCGCTCGCGCATGCGTGCTGGGAGATCGGCAACATGCATGCGCCGCT
>CAJMPF010000128.1 GCA_905215195.1 uncultured bacterium
TGCGCATCGCGTCGCAGATTTCGGGATCAACAGCCTTGATGGATTCGAAATCAATCATAGTCCGTACCTGCCTTCTTGATATGATAAATTATTATACGCTCGAAATTTGACAAAAGCAAGACCCCGTGATTCAAATGATCGACGGAATATGCCCGAATATTCCGAATAAAAGAAAGAGAAGAGGCCGAATGATTCAACCTCTTCTCCATGCTTGTGTGCGGCGACGGATTACTTGCTCTCCGCCGGAGCCTTCGGCGCGACAGGCGCGGCGGGCTTTGCGGCCGCCGGAGCCTTCTTCACCTTATCCAGCTTGTTGCGCGGCGCGCGGCGATCACGCATGGTGATGGCCTTCTTCGGGCACTTCGCCGCGCACAGGCCACAGCCCGTGCACTTTGAGCGATCCACGCGGGCGATGCCATCGACCAGCGCAATGGCACCGTGGGGGCAGGCCGTGACGCAGGCGCCCCAGCCAATGCAGCCTTCGCTGCAGCGGGCGTCGCCGCCTGCGGAGGCGCAACCGCTTCCGCAGGCAACGTAGGCCACGTTATGTTGAATGGATTTGGCCATAAGAGACTCGCCTATTTCTTAAGAAGGTACGAATAGTTGTCGCGCACAGCCCTGATGGTCAGGCGGACGGCCTCGGGAAGACCGGTGTTGACGGCATCGACCGAGACGGTGCGGACCGTGCCGGCGACGCGAACCTTAAAGTGGTCCTCGTCCACGGCCAGGAAGCCCTCGTTCTCGGAGTTCTCCATGTCCTCCTCGCTCCAGAACAGGGTGAGCTTGTCCTTGTAGGGACGACCCTCCTGGTAAGGGCAGAACACGGCGCAGTTGCCGCACTCGTTGCACATGCCGTCGACATGGACGACCTGATGCTTGGCCAGACCCGGCACCTTAATTGCCACGTTGGCGCGGTTGGGGCACACGTCGCAGCAGACCTCGCACACCGAGCCGCAGCCCAGGCAGCGGGTCTTGGTGCAGTTGCGCTTGTCGCGGCACAGCGACCCCTTGCGCTCGTAGCAGGTGTCCTCGCGGCCGGCCTGCTCGTTGCAGTCGGCGTACTTGTTAAAGTCCACACCGGCGATGGCACGGGCGACCTCGGCGGCATCGGCGATAGCCTCGACCACGGTGGCAGGACCGCGACGGCAGTCGCCGGCAGCCCAAACGCCCTCGACGCCGGTGGAGGTGGCGGCAAGACGGCCGCGACGGTCGTGCTCGACGCCCGCGGCATCGTACAGGCTGGCATCGATGCCCTCGCCCACGGCGCAGATCACCGTGGTGGCGGAAAGCTCGACGGTCTCGCCCGTGGCGACGGGGCTGCGACGGCCGCTTGCATCCGGCTCGCCAAGCTCCATAACATCGCAGGTCAGCACGGAGCCGTTGAGTGCCTTGGGCGCCAGCAGCTCGCAGAGCTCAACGCCGTCGGCAAGAGCAAGATCAAGCTCTTCCTCGTCAGCGGGCATCTGCTTCTTGGTGCGGCGGTAGACCAGGCGCACGTTCTTCACGCCGGCCAGGCGCTTGGCCACGCGGGCCGCGTCCATGGCGGTGTTGCCGGCGCCAATGACCACGACGTCCTCGCCCAGCTCGAGTTTCTCGCCCTTCTTGGCGGCCTCGAGGAACTCCAGCACATCGAGCTCGGCACCCTCGCCCAAGCCCGCAGAGCCGGGCATCCAGGCACCGGTGGCCACGACCACGTCAGTAAAGCCTTGAGCCTTGAGTTCGTCGATGGAATCAACGCGAGCGTTGAGCTGCACCTTGGCGCCAAAGGCCAGGCAGAGCTCGGCATCGTGGGAGATATCGTCGCTCGCGATACGGAACTCGGGAATCACGTGACGGACCACGCCGCCGAGAGAGTCGCGGGCCTCGAAGATGGTGACGGGCACGCCGGCACGCGTCAGGAAGAACGCCGTCGCCAGGCCGGCCGGGCCGCCGCCGATAACGGCAACGTTGCGCTCGCCGTCGTTTGCGATGGCCTGGGCGCGCAGCTTGGGCAGCACGGCGGTCATGGCCTCGCGGGCGGCCTTGAGCTTGCTGGCGCGAATCTGGGCGCCCTCGGGCTCGTAAAATGCACGCTCGCAGGCACGGCCGCAGGGATGCGGGCAGATGGTGCCGGTAATGAACGGCAGGGCGTTGCGCTCGATGATGATGTTGAGCGCGTCCTCGTAGCGGCCCTCGTCAACAGCCGCCAAGTAGGCGGGAATATCCTGCTGGATGGGGCAGCTCGTGCGGCACGGCGTGGTAAAGCAGTCGGAAAGCGGGCTCTTGCCGGCAACCTTGCGGTCGGGTAGCGGGCGCAGCGGCTTCTTGTAGAGCGGGTTGGTGAGCGAATCGGTCTGAATCGCAGTCACGGCCTCGAGAGAGACGCCCGCGAACGGCTTACCATCCAGGTCGGTAAACTCGCCTGCCATCTGGCTAAAGCGCTCGTAGCCACCGGGCTTGAGCACGTCGGTCGCCAGGGTGACAGGCCAAATGCCGGCATCGTACAGGGCGCGGATGTTGTAGACCGTAGCACCGCCGGAGTAGCTGATGCGCAGCTTGCCATCGAACTGCTCGGTAATGCGACGGGCGGCCTCGATGGTCAGCGAGAACAGCGAACGGCCGGACATGTACATCTCGGTGGAAGGCAGCTCGTTCCTCGTCACATCGACGGGGAAGGTGTTGGTAAGCTTGACGCCAAACTCAAGACCGCGCTCGGCGCACAGGGCAATCAGGCGCTCGAACATGGGCACGGCGTCAGCCCACTGCAGGTCCTCGCGGAAGTGTGTGTCATCGAAGACGATGTAGTCGAAGCCCAGCTCGTTGAGGCGCTGGCGGGCAAACTCATAGCCCAGCAGCGTGGGGTTGCACTTGATGTAGGTGTTGAGGCCCTTCTCGGTGATCAGATAGGTCGCGATGCGCTCGATCTCGGCGGGCGGGCAGCCGTGCAGGGTAGACTCGGTGATGGAGTTGGAAACGCGTGCCGGGATGGACTCGACAAACGCGGCATCGACATGCTCAAACTTGTCCAGGTTGGCGAGCGCCCAGGCACGGCACTCGTTCCAGACGTCAGAGCCGCTGGCGTCCTTCATGCCCTCGATGTAGGCGTCGACCTTGGGGCTCTTGATACCCTCCAGGTCATAGCCCACGGACATGTTAAAGACAAAGCCGTCCGGGCTACCCAGGCCGTACTCGCGAGCGATGAGGTGGCAGGCAAACCATGCCTTCACGTACTCGGCAAAGGCCTGCGGAACCTCGAGCTCGGTCGACCACTCACAGTTGTAGCACTCGTCCTGCGCCACGATGCAGGGTTTGTTCACACACTTGGAAAGCTCCTCGCCGTCCATAACCTGAACGGTCTTGAGCTCAAAGAAGCGGGAGCCGGCCACGTAGGATGCCACGATGTTCTGGGCCAGCTGCGTATTGGGGCCGGCGGCCGGGCCAAACGGAGTCTCGATGCGCTCGTCAAAAATGGGAAGCGCGCCCTCCTGGTTGGCCGTGACCATCTTGCGCACGCCAAAGATGGCGCCCTGAGTCTTGTGCTCCTCGATGATCCAGTTCATCAGCTGCGAAAACGGGATCGGCCTCATGATGTCGCTCATTATGAGCTCCTCTCTGTAACGCCCGGCGAGACCGCGCGACGGGCGCAAATACGGTGTAGCGCTAGCACAGCGCCGGCGACCCCGCGGAGGTCGCCTATACGCGCATCGAATGCGGCGAAACATCCGACGCGCGTGAATCTACTTGTAATTAGTAGGTGCGATCGTTGAGCGTGCTCCAGAGCTTCTTGGACTCAGCCATGGTCCACGCGTTGATCTTTTCCTCATCAATGCCAACGAACTCGCGATCCTTGTACAGGACGCGGCCGTTAATGATGGTGGTACGGCAGTTTTTGCCCATCATGCCAAAGAGCATGTGGCCGTCGATGTTCTCCTCGCTCAGCGGCGTAAAGGGCTTGTAGTCCATGACGATGACGTCCGCGGCAGCGCCGGGCTCAAGCACACCGAGCTTGCGATCGAAGTACTTGCTGGCCATCTTGGCGTTGTTCTCGAACAGCATGGTCATGGCCTCGCACCAGCCCACGTTGGGCATGGCGGCGTTGTGGCGTTGGATGATCAGGAAGACCTTGAGGCTCTCGAGCATGTCGTGGGTGTAGGCGTCGGTGCCCATGCACACGGGGATGCCGCGGCGGAAGAATTCGAGCACGGGGGCGCAGCCCACGGCGTTGCCCATATTGGATTCGGGGTTGTTGACCAGCCAGGTGCCGGACTCCTTGACGATATCCATCTCGGCGGGCGTCACGTGGATGCAGTGGCCGAGCATAGTGTCGGGACCAAGCAGGTCGTGCTGCAGCAGGCGCTCGACGGGGCTGATGCCGCCGCGGTTGAGGCGGGAGTCCCACACGTCATTCATGCCCTCGCACACGTGGATGTGGAAACCGGTCAGGCCGTTGTTAGCCTCGGCCATCTTGTCCATGGTCTCGTCCGAAAGCGTAAAGGTGGCGTGACCACCAAACATGGCGGCAATCATGTGGTTGTCGTTATCGCGACGCTCCTTGGCGGCCCACTGGGCAAATTCGGCGTTCTCGGCAATGGCCTGGTCGCATTTTTCATGGCCGCGGCGATCGGAGACCTCGTAGCACAGGCACGAACGCATGCCCAGCTCCTGAGCTGCGTCCTTAATGGTAAAGAGGCTACCCGGAATCTCGCAGAAGCTCGCATGGTGATCGAAGATCGTGGTAACGCCATCGCGGATGGAATCCAGAATCGTGGCATAGGCGCTGGCCTTGGTGCCGTCGAGCGTCAGGTTGTCGTCGATCTTCCACCACTGCTGCTCAAGATTCTCCAGGAAGTTGGTGGGGCTGCAGCCCTTAATGGCAAGGCCGCGGGCCAGACCCGAGTAGATGTGGGTGTGGCAGTTGATAAGTCCGGGCATGATGAGGTTGCCCTGGGCGTCGACGTACTCGGCATCCGGGTACTTGGCCTTGAGCTCGCGCTCGGGGCCCACTTCGACGATCGTATCTCCGTCAATAGCGACCGCACCGTTGGGAATGAACGGAGTCTGAGCGTTGCGGGTAAAGACGGAACCGTTAGCGACCAGAAGCATAAATGCTCCCTTCAACATCAGAGGCGGGGTTTGACACCTCTGACATGGCGGAAGTGCGAAGCGCCGGCCTACACCGGAAACGGGCCCTCTCCCGTCAACGCTTCACCAAAGGGACAAGCCCTTTGAAGTGCGGCTTGGCGCCGCATGGCGCCGGCGGACGAGGCGATGCGTCCGCCGGCGAATAGCACCGAATTGGTTACTTCTTGCTCTCGGGCAGGACCAGATCCACAGCGGCATCCTTGGCGGCATCGATGTGCTGAGCCACGACCGGCGTCTGCGGAAGGATCAGGTTAAGGACAATGGCCATGATGGCGGTGGGGGTGGCCAGCCCCAGTGCGCAGGGGCAGGCAATCACCAGCACGGAGGTGAACACCCGCAGGACGAAG
>CAJMPF010000129.1 GCA_905215195.1 uncultured bacterium
CCTGCTGGTCCCCGACGGGGGTCGTGGTCAGAATCTGGAGATAAAGTACATAAGGGTCGGTCATGCGGCCATAATACAGCTCGTTGTCCTTGCGGACGAGGGGCTTGCCTTTGTAAGTCAGTTTCGGAGTAAATGCCATCGTGAAAGCCTCCCTGTCGTTTGATTTCACTCCAGTATAACACATTTGCAATAGAGGATGCAAGCATTTGCCGGAGGTTTTGCACACATCGACGGAGCAACGTACAAAACCGCCCGGTGCTTTTAGCCGGAACCGGCAATGGATTTTTGCGCGTTTTGCCCCTTGCAGGCCCGGCCCGGTATGGTATACTAAGAGTGGAAAACGGTGCATCACGCACCAGAAAAAGGAGCGAACAGGATGGCTGATTATCAGGAATACCGGCGGCGGGTGCTGCACCGGCGGTGGCGTCGGCGCTTTATGGCGGCAGGGCTGCTGTTTCTGCTGGTGCTGCTGGGGGCGGTGAGCGTGATGTGGAAGCGCCTGCATCGTGACCCGGCCCAGACACGGCAGGACACCATCCTGCAGGAGATCACGGAGGACAACACCTGGAACACGCTGCAATATGCGCCCACCCGCCCGCTCACGGTGCAGACGCTGTCTACTGGCACCACGACGGCGCTGGACTTCCGCATGGCGGCGCTGCCCCGCACCGCCCCGGTGGAAAAAAGCTGGTTCTCCCAGGTGAGCTTTGTGGGCGACAGCCTGACCCAGGGCATGCAGATGTACGACACCGGCCTGCCGGGTGCCATGTTCTGCGCCTACCGGGGGGTGGGCCCCAATGCCATCGTCAACGGCACCAGCTGCAAGCGGGCCGACGGCGTAGCCGAAGTGCCGCTGGACGCCCTGACCGCCCAGCAGCCCAAGGCAGTGTATCTGCTGCTGGGCACCAACGTGCTGGGCACGGACAGCGATTACACCAGCTTCCTCACCTATTACCGGCTGATGCTGGATATGATCACCCAGGCGCTGCCGGGTACGCCGGTGTATGTGCAGTCCATCACCCCGGTGCGGCCGGAGGTGGCTGCGAAAAAGGGCCACGAGGGTCTCAACCGCGACCGCCTGTGCCGCATCAACGATGAGCTGGCCGCCGTGGCGCTGGAAAAGAACTGCTATTTCCTCAACCTGTGGGAGGTGCTGGCCGACGAGAACGGCGACCTGAAGGCCGAATACGCCCAGCCGGACGGCTACCACCTCAAGCCGGAAGGCTACACGGCCTGGGTGGATTACCTGTGCAGCCACACGGCAGGGTGATGCGGTCTGGGCACTGCGGTACAGAATGATGGTGACTAGCCAAACTCTTTGTGTATCATAGGGGACATCTGGCAGGTCATAGCCGTGCCGGAACGATGAAACGAAAAAAGGCGGTGCCGTACAACGTGTGCGGCATCGCCTTGCTTTTTTAATCGGATCAGAACAGGCCGGTGATCTTGCCGTCGGCGTCCACGTCGATGCCCACGGCGGCGGGCTTCTTGGGCAGGCCCGGCATGGTCATGATGCTGCCGCAGATGACCACCACGAAACCGGCACCGGCGGCCAGACGCACCTCACGCACCTCCATGGTAAAGCCGGTGGGGGCACCGGTGAGCTTGGCGTTGTCGCTAAAGCTGTACTGCGTCTTGGCCACGCACACCGGCAGGTTGCCAAAGCCGTTCTCGCGCAGCTCGGCGAGCTGGCGCTTGGCAGCCGGCGTAAAGTCGACGCCGTCGGCGCGGTAGACCTTGGTGGCAACGGCCTCGAGGGCGTCGGCCACATCGGCGCCGTCCTCGTAGGCAAACTTGAGCTCGCTCGGCTGCTCAATCAGACGCATGACCTCATCGGCCAGGTCGAGCGCGCCCTCGCCGCCCTTGGCCCAGACCTCGGAAAGCTTAACGCTGACGCCGAGCTTCTGGCACTCGGACTCGATGAGCGCAAGCTCGGCCTCGGTGTCCGTCGGGAAGCGGTTGATGGCGACCACGCAGGGCAGACCATAAACGTTCTGGATGTTGTCGACGTGACGCAGCAGGTTGGGCATGCCAGCCTTGAGTGCTTCGAGGTTCTCCTCGTTGAGGTCGGCCTTGGCGACGCCACCGTTGTACTTAAGCGCACGAGCGGTAGCGACGATCACGACGGCGCTGGGGCGAACGCCCGTCATGCGGCACTTGATGTCGAGGAACTTCTCGGCACCCAGATCGGCACCGAAGCCGGCCTCGGTAATGGCAACATCGCCAAAGCGCATCGCCATACGCGTGGCCATGATAGAGTTGCCGTGGGCAATGTTGGCGAAGGGGCCGCCGTGGACAAACGCGGGCGTGCCCTCGAGCGTTTGCACCAAGTTGGGCTTGAGCGCGTCCTTAAGCAACGCGGCCATGGCACCCTGGGCCTTAAGGTCGCGGGCACGGACAGGCTCGCCGGCAAAGCTGTAGCCGACGACGATCTCACCCAAGCGTTCCTTGAGGTCGCTGATGCTCGTAGACAGGCACAGGATTGCCATGACCTCGGAGGCGACGGTGATATCGAAGCCGTCCTCGCGCGGCACGCCCTGGGCCTTACCGCCAATGCCGTCGATGACGTGGCGCAGCTGACGGTCGTTCATATCGACGACGCGCTTCCAAGTGATGCGCTTAACGTCAATACCGAGCTGATTGCCCTGCTGGATGTGGTTATCGAGCATGGCGGCCAGCAGGTTATTGGCGGCACCGATGGCATGGAAGTCACCGGTAAAGTGCAAGTTGATATCCTCCATGGGGATGACTTGAGCCCAGCCGCCGCCGGCAGCGCCGCCCTTAACGCCAAAGACGGGGCCGAGCGAAGGCTCGCGCAGGGCCACGGCACTCTTGACGCCGCGACGACGCAGGCCGTCGGCCAGACCGATGGTCGTGGTGGTCTTGCCCTCGCCCGCAGGCGTTGGGTTGATAGCGGTCACGAGGACGAGCTTGGCCTGGTGATCAGTCGGCTCGTTGAGCAGTGAATAGTCGACCTTAGCCTTGTCGAAGCCGTACGGAATAAGGTGCTTAACGTCGACGCCGGCGTTCTTGGCCACCTCGGTAATAGGCAGCGGCGTGACAGAACGTGCGATTTCGATGTCAGTAGGCATGGGCGGTCCTTTCGTTACCGAATGAGAAAAAGACCAATTCAGCATAGCACGGGCGCGCAATAGTAAAAACGCCCATAACCGATGAACGGCGATATGTTTACCCAATGTCCGGCGATAGCCCAACAGCACGCCAAAACAAAGCGCCCTAAACGGTAGGTTCAATCCCCAGGTGCTCAAAGGTGCGAAGGGTTGCCTGACGGCCCTGCGGCGTACGAATCATCAACCCGCACTGCAGCAAATAGGGCTCATAGACATCCTCGAGCGTGCCCGGGTCCTCGCCCACCGCGCTGGCAAGGGTCGTAAGTCCCACGGCACGACCGGAGAACGTCTTAGCAAGCGTCTCCAAAATGCGAATATCCATCCAGTCCAGCCCGAGCTCGTCGATCTCGAAGAACTCGAGCGCCTGACGGCAGATATCGAGCTCGATGGGGCCGTTGCCGCGCACCTGTGCGTAATCGCGCACGCGCTTGAGCAGGCGGTTGGCAAGACGTGGCGTGCCGCGCGAACGCGAGCCGATCTCGAGCGCACTAGGATGGTCGATCGTCACGCCCAGGATAGTCGCCGAGCGCGTCACAATCTGCGCGAGCTCCTCGACCGTGTAGTAATCCAGGCGATATGAAATGCCAAAGCGGTCGCGCAACGGGCCGGTCAACATGCCTGAGCGGGTCGTTGCCGCTACCAGCGTAAACTTGGGAATATCCAGGCGAATCGAGCGCGCCGCCGGACCCTTGCCAATCACGATATCGAGGGCAAAGTCCTCCATCGCGGGGTACAGGACCTCCTCGACCGAACGGTTGAGGCGGTGGATCTCGTCGATAAACAGCACATCACCCGGCTGCAAGTTAGTAAGGATGGCCGCTAGGTCGCCCGTGCGCGCGATGGCAGGGCCACTCGTGGTCTTGATCTGAGCGCCCAGCTCGTTAGCGATAACGGTGGCCAGCGTGGTCTTGCCCAGGCCCGGAGGACCCGAGAAGATCACGTGGTCGAGCGTCTCGCCACGGCTCTGCGCCGCTTCGATCAACACGCGCAGGCTTTGCTTGATGTGCTCCTGGCCGCAGTAATCGTCCAGGCGCTGAGGGCGCAAAGTGCGGTCGACATCGAGATCCTCGGCCGTCAGCTCCGAGCCCACCATGCGCTCGCCGTGCGCCATGGATGCCGCCGGCGAGTTACCGGGCGTCGCCCACAGGTCCTGAGAGTCATCGGCTTCCCACATCACGCATCCATTCCGAGTCGCTTAAGCGCCGCGCCGAGCAGATCCTCGACACGCATATTCTGCCCATCATACCCGCTCAGGGCAACATCGGTCTCCTGCGGGCTAAAGCCCATGGAAAGGAGCGCCGCACGGGCATCATCGATCGCCGAGGGAGCGGCAGCGGGCACGGGCATCGCAACCTGTCCGGGAATCACGTCGACCGGCACAAAGCCCTTATCCTTGGCAAAGGTGCTCTTGAGTTCCAGGATCAGGCGCTGAGCTGTCTTTTTGCCCACACCGGGTACCTTGGCCATGCCCTTGTCGTCCTCGGCCATCACCAGCGAATACAGCTGCCCCACGGTATAGGTGGAAAGCACGGCAAGCGCCAGGCGCGGGCCAACGCCCGAAACGGACACGAGCCGGTCGAACATCGTGCGCTCATCCTTTGAGGAAAAACCGAAAAGTGTCATGGCGTCCTCGCGCACCTGCATACGCGTGTAGAGGCGGACCTCGCCACCGGGCGTCGGCAACGTGGCCGCAGTGCTGCCCGAAATGCCGAGCTCAAAGCCAACGCCCGACACATCGACGACAGCAGAGCTCATCGTGGACTCGACAAGCGTTCCGTGGAGCTGGGAAATCATCAGTATCCGGTTCCTCTCTGTTGATAGAACTCGCCACCGGTGAGGGCGCGGGTGCGGCTGAGGTTTACGTGGCAGATGGCGCAGGCCAGGGCATCGGCGGCATGGTCGGGATGCGGGTCGTGGTCGAGCTGTGTTAGCGTGCGTACCATGTAGGCGACCTGCCGCTTGTCCGCGGCGCCGGTGCCCACCACAGCCTGTTTGATCTGCATGGGCGTGTACTCGCCAATCTCGAGCGCGCACTCCGAAAGCGCCACAAGCGCAGCACCTCGGGCATGCGCCGTGGGAATGGCCGAACGAACGTTGGCACCAAAGTAGATGCTCTCGACAGCAGCCGTGTCGGGTCGATAACGCTCAACGACATCCTTAAGGTCATGGGCGATATGCGACAGGCGCACCGCGAGCGGACTTCCGGCACTGGTCTCGATGCAGCCATAGGCACGGCAGCGAACCTCGCCACGCCGCTCCTCAATAATCCCCCAACCCGTATGAGCCAAACCGGGGTCAATGCCCAAGATA
>CAJMPF010000130.1 GCA_905215195.1 uncultured bacterium
GGCACGGCCCCATCCTCACCGACTCGGGCGGCTTCCAGGTCTTTAGCCATAACGACGCCGTTAAGCTCACCGACGAGGGCGTGCGCTTTATCGTCAATGACTACGACGGCCGCCACGTGTTCTGGACGCCCGAGGACAACATGGAGATCGCCATGAAGCTCGGCTCCGACATCTGCATGCAGCTGGACCAGTGCCCGGGCTATCCCGCCACGCGCGCCTACGTTGAGCGTGCCGTCGAGCTGTCGAGCATGTGGGCCGAGCGCTGCTACAAGGCTCACACCCGCGATGACCAGGCGCTCTTTGGTATCGTCCAGGGTGGCATGCATCTGGACCTGCGTCTGCGCTCGCTGCGCCATCTGGAGGAGTGCGGCGACTTCCCCGGTTACGGCATTGGCGGCTACTCGGTGGGCGAGGACCACGAGACCATGTTCGAGACGCTGGCGCCGCTCGTGAGTGAGTACATGCCCAAGCACAAGCCGCGCTACCTGATGGGCGTCGGCAACCCCACCACCCTCGTGCGCGGTGTGGGCGTGGGCATCGACATGTTCGACTGCGTGCTGCCGACGCGCACCGGCCGTATGGGCACGGCGTTCTCCAGCGAGGGTCGCCTCAACTTCCGCAACGCGCGCTTTGCGCACGACGATGGTCCCATCGATCCCACCTGCACCTGCCCGGTGTGCACGGGCGGCTACAGCCGCGCGCTCATTCGCCACATGGTCACGCAGAAGGAGATGCTCGGCGGCATTCTGCTGTCGATGCACAACATCTACTACCTGCTCAACCTTATGCAGCGTGCTCGCCAGGCCATTATCGAGGGTCGCTATGGCGCATTCGTGAGCGATTGGATGAATAGCCCTGCCGCGGTGGATTACTAAGAGCTACGACCGCTGACCGATAGCTTGCAAGCACTTGATGCATCGTGGGTACCATACCGAATAGTTGATGTTCGGGCGGGTGTTTGGCGCATGGCGTCGACCCCGCCCGTTTTTCTTTTTCTCGATAGGAGTGCCCCATGATTAAGAATGAGAACGTCGAGGGCAAGCCTGCCTACGACGAGACGTACCGCCGTGGTCCCGTGGTCATGCGCGGCCCCATGATTCCTAAGGACAACACCTACGCCAACCTGCTGGCGCCCGAGGAGTCGACCGACTGGTTGCATGCCGATCCGTGGCGCGTACTGCGCATCCAGGCCGAGTTTGTCGATGGCTTTGGCGCACTTGCCGAGCTCGGGCCTGCGGTGACCATCTTCGGTAGTGCCCGTACGCCCAAGACCGATCCGCTCTACAAGGCGGCGCGCACGGTCGGCCGTAAGATTGCCCAGCGCGGCGTGGCGGTTATCACCGGTGGCGGCCCCGGCATCATGGAGGCGGCCAACAGGGGAGCGGCGAGCGTCAACGGCAAGTCAGTTGGTTTGGGCATTGAACTGCCGCACGAGCAGGGGCTCAACAAATACGTGAACCTCGGTATGGACTTCCGCTACTTCTTTGTGCGCAAGACCATGTTCGTCAAATACAGCTCGGGCGCTATCGTGTTTCCCGGCGGGTTTGGCACGCTCGACGAGATGTTCGAGGTGCTCACGCTGGTGCAAACGCACAAGGTCAAGCGCATGCCGCTTGTGCTGGTAGGCAGCGAGTACTGGCAGGGCCTGTTCGGCTGGCTCAACGGCCCGGTGATGGACGCCGGTATGATCAGCCCACTCGATCCGGATCTGGTGCACATCACCGACGACCTCAACGAGGCCGTCGACATCGCCCTGAGCGGGCTGATGTAGGGCGAGCGCGCCTGTCGTTGTAGTGATGAGAAGGCAGACTGATGCTATTTAACATCAGTCTGCTTTCTAAACTGGGTATACTGATGCAAAAGACGAGGGCGAGGAGGTCGCAAATGTCTACAGCAACAGTTAAGCCTACGACGGTTCGCATCGAAGAGGGGCTCAAGGAGCAGGCGACTGAGTTCTTGGATTCGGTCGGCCTCAGCCTCAATTCCTATCTCAATCTTGCCGTTCGGCAGCTGGTAAATCAACGAAAGATTCCTTTTGAGATTGTAGGAAGGGCGGAGGTGCCCAACGAAGCGACGAGGCGTGCCATGGTGATTGCCGAGGCTCATGAGTTGGGGATTTTGCCGGACGATAGCCCGTCATTCAATAACGCTGATGAGCTTATGTCATTCCTCGATGAGGAATAGCGATGTTCGAGATTAAAGTCGAGGCTCAATTTAAGGTGGACTACAAACGAACGATGCGCATGCATCCGCAGCTAAAAAGTGAGTTTAAAGCGGCGGTTGCAGAGCTTGTGGCTCATGGGTCACTTCCGGCGGAGTATGGCGCCCACGAGCTCTCAAACCCGGGCGGAAACTACAACGGCCACATCGATTTCCACCTATCCGATGGCTTGGTCGATGTGGTCGTTCTTTATCTTCCCCATAAGACTAACCCAATGATTAGGCTGGTGAGAATGGGCACTCATCAGGAGCTGTTTCAGGGTCCGCTGGGCTGATCGCCGATTTCCAAGTTGTGGTGGAATAGGGATTGATTGGCGGCTAATAAGCCAAAAACAGTCCCTATTCCACCGCAGCTGATGTGGGCGTCCCTAGTGAGTTGGCTGGTAGCGGGGGCAGTAGCTGATGGCGATGGCGTCGACGCCTACGTGGGTGGCGATGGTGCAGCCGATGGGGCCGGTGCCGGCGTCTACATAGACTTGGCCTGCGAGCGCTTGGCTGACGAGTTCCTGCTCCTCGGCGGCGCCGGTCGTGAGCACGCGCACGCTTGAGCCCGGGTGCTCGTCCAAAAACGCGAGGCAATCTGCCATGGTGTTGGCAACGATGCGCTTGGCGCCGCGGCCCTTTTTGATTGCCTTGATCTCGCCCGATTTCCACTCCGGCGAAACGGCCAGGCGAATGTTGAGCATCTGGGTGAGCTGGCCGGCGAGTTTAGGTGCGCGGCCGTTCTTAACGAGGTTCTCGAGCGTGCGGGGAATCAGCAGCAGGTGGGCGTCGGGCAGCGTCGCGCGGATCTGCGCCTCGGTCTCGTCCAGGCTGTGGCCGTCCTCGCGCATGGCCAGCGCGTACTCCACCAGCAGGCCCTCGGCACCCGAGCCGGTGCGCGAGTCGATGCAGCGCACGTCGAGCTCGTGTGTTTCGGCCGTCAGGCTGGCGTTGGCATAGCAGGCGGACCACTCGCTGCACAGCGAGATAAAGATGGCGCTATCATGGCCGTCGGCGAGCACGCGGTCAAAGAGTGCCTTGAACTCGCCGGCGCTCGGCTGCGAGGTGTGCGGCAGCTGCTCGGAGCTGGCCATGCGGGCGACGTATTCCTCAGCGGTAATCTGCACCTGGTCGAGTAGGTCCTCGCCCTCGATAATCACATGCAGCGGAATCACGTAAATGCCGAGCTCTTGAGCGCGGGCGGGGGAGATGTCCGACGTGGAGTCGGTTATGATGGCAAAAGACATAATTGCACCTTTCGTTGGGGCGCTTGCGCGCCGCCTTCTGAGAGCAAAGTGCGACAAGTATAGTGGAGTTGCTCTACATTGCTAGGTTCAATTGTTGAATAGTCAACAGTTTGAAGTGTCGGTGTGGAAATCATCAACTGGGGAAGAGGGATGCCGATGGAGGTACTGGCGATATACAGGCGGCCGATTGTGCTGTTTGATTTTGACGGCACGGTGGCAGATACGGGTCGGGCGGTGATGACCTCGACGCGCAAGACGCTTGCCGCGCGCGGGTTTTCGGAGGCGCAGATGGGTGACCTGCGCCGCATGATCGGGCCGCCCCTGTGGAAGAGCTTTCACGACTTTTATGGCTTCTCCCGCGAGGAGTCGCTTGTGGTGGCTGACGAGTACCGTGCCTTTTTTGATGAGCTGGGACCGGAAGAGTATCCCGTGTTCGATGGAATCCCCGAGCTGCTCGATGGCCTTGTCGCGCAGGGGCATCGCTTGGCCGTGGCGACGTCACGCATGGAGGCAAAGTGCATTGACATGGTGGGCGAGCTGGGGCTTTCGCAGTTTGAGGCGGTGGTCGGCATGAATCCGCCGCAGGGGCGCGAGACCAAGGCAGATTCGGTCCGCGATGCCCTGGCGGCGCTCGGTGCGACCGCGGACGAGGCCGTGATGATCGGCGATCGCTTTAACGATGTGGAGGGCGCGCACGCGATGGGCGTGCCGTGCATCGGCATCTATTCGGGCGCGGCGGCGCCGGGCGAGCACGAGGCGGCGGGTGCCGATGCAGTGGTGCACTCGGTGGCCGAGCTTGCTAAACTTTTCGCTATCTAATAGACGTAATGTGAGGGGCGGGCACGCTCGCCGCTCATTGCTAAGGAGGTCGTCCATGAATCAGGTGGAGCAGAGCGTTGCCGAGTATGTCGACGAGGTCTGGGAAGATGTCGTCGCCGATATCGAGCAGCTGGTGAGTTATCCGTCCGTAGCCGTTGCTGCCGATGCGGAGCCTAGCGCGCCGTTTGGCCGCCCGGTTCGTGATGCGCTCGATTGCGCACTCGGCATTGCGCAAAAGCTCGGCTACCAGACGAGCGACGACGAGGGCTATGTGGGCATTGCCGATATCCCGGGTCGCGGCGACAAGCAGCTCGCGACCATCTGCCATGTGGACGTGGTGCCCGCCGGCCCCGGCTGGAACACCGACCCGTTTGCGATGGAGCGTCGCGAGGGCTGGCTGCTCGGCCGTGGCGTGATTGATGACAAGGGTCCGGCGGTGTTGTCGCTCTACGCCGGTGCCTACCTGCTCAAGCACGGCATTGTGCCGCGCTATACCTTCCGCGCGCTGCTGGGCTGCGATGAGGAAGTGGGCATGTCCGACGTTCACCATTATCTGGAGAATCACGCAGACCCCGACTTTTTGTTTACGCCCGATGCCGAGTTCCCGGTCTGCAATGCCGAGAAGGGCCAGTTTGGGGCGACGTTCGTGAGCCCCAAGATCGACGGCGGGCGCATCGTGTCGTGGAGCGGCTCCGAGGCGAGCAATGCCATTCCGTCGCAGTCCATCTGCGAGCTCGCGATTGCCGCCGATGAGCTGCCGGCGCCGGTCGAGAACGCCGATCGTCTGGAGATCACGGCGCTTGATAATGGCCATGCGCAGATTTTCGCCCACGGTATCGGTGGCCATGCTTCGATGCCCGAGGGAACGATCAATGCCGTCGGCCTGATCGTGTCGTATCTGCGCGAGGCCGAGGACGCGTTTGGTGCACGCGACGAGCGCCTGCTGACGCCTGCCGAGCATGAGTTCGTCAAGTTCCTGGCCTTTGTGCATGCGGACGCCTATGGCCGCGGCCTGGGTATCGACGCGACGAGCCCGGCGTTTGGCCCGCTTACCTGCAACGCTGGCGTCATCCGCGTGGCGGATGGCCATATTGAGCAGGTCATCGACGTGCGCTTCCCCGATAGCACCAGTGCCGATACCATCTGCGAGCAGCTCGA
>CAJMPF010000131.1 GCA_905215195.1 uncultured bacterium
GGTCGCGCAGAGTCGTACAACTTGTTCTTCTATCACCTGGGCGGTCGGACCATTGCCAAGGCGCTGCCGCGTTGGGTGGTTTCGCCCTACTTTGTCGGCTATCGTTTGGCCCAGGTCAATGCCGAGACAACGCTCGATATCGATGCTGAGCGCTTGCGTGCGCATCTGGAAACGCTCGTATAGCAAGATTAACACCCGTGTAATGCGGACAGTCTAGCGCGCCATGGCGTCGCGGCCGGCCTCGACACGCTTGCGCTGGGCGGCGCGCTCCTCGCCGGTCAGACGCTCAAAGAGATGCCCGATAAACGAGGCGAGTATCTGCTGAAACAGCGTTCCGCACATGACGGGAAACACGACTTCGCCTGGAAAGTACTGTGTGGCGATGACGGCGCCCGAAGAGATGTTACGCATGCCGCAGGTAAAGCACATGGTAGTCGTCTCGCTATATGGCAGATGCAGCGCACGGGCGACCAGAAAACCGACGACAAAGCCGCTGATGGCGAAGGTCAAAATAAAGAGGGCGACTTCCAGACGCATCGCGTTCATGTGCAGGACGTACTCGCTCATGGCGGTGGAGTTGGAGGCGATAATGCCCATCATCATGAACTTGCAGGCGGGCGAGAGCGCGGGGGAGAGCTTCTCGTGTCCCCATCCACGTGTGAGCTCGTTGATCACGATGCCGAGCACGGCGGGGATGGCGATCATAAAGGCCATGTCCTGCATCATGCTCGGCACATCGATCGAGACGGTGGCACCCAGCAAGAGCTTCAGCGTGAGCGGAATCGTTACAGGCGAGATAACCGAGGACGTCAGGATGATGGTGAGCGCGAGCGGGCCGTTGCCGCCGAACATGCTGATCCACATAAAGGCAGTGACCGCCACGGGTACGCTGTACTCGAGCACGATGCCGCAGACAAGGTTGGGGTTGGAACCAAAGAACAGTGAGCCCATGGCATACGCCGCGATGGGGATGATCACAGCCGAGACAAATAACGCCAAAATCAGGTGCAGCGGACGATGGAACACCTCAGCCACCTGGTGAAAGGTGTTGCTGAGCGCACCTTGGAACGTCATAAAGGCGAAGAGGGCGGGAACGATGGGCTTAAGTACGCCGATCTGCTGGGGAAAGAGCACGCCGAGCGCCACGCAAATCGGAACGATGACCTGCATGTGCCCCGCGAGAAACTTGCCCAGTCCAACCCATTGCTTCATATACTCTTGTGACTCCCTTTGCTCGTGAATCCGTTTTGAATGGATATGCTAGACGCTCGCATGCGTCCGTGCGTCAGAAACGCTCGAATATTTCGAGGGTATTACCGGCATCGTTTACCGAAACCGCGGCGTGCTGCGGCGATTTGCGTCCGCGCTGCACGGTATAATAAATCCGTTCAACAGATCTGCCTGCCGAAGCGGGCATACACAGAGGACTCATCGCTATGAACCGTGAGAGGTATCGCGGCGACCTGCCCCTATCGGGGGTGGGCGCCTATGTCATCGCTTAAGACGACGCATCGCTGGGCGGTCGCTCAGCAAAACCCCGAGCTCGAAAAGGAGCTTTCGGCTGGCCTGGGCATACCCGGGCTGGTGGCGCGCATTATGGTTGCGCACGGCATTACATCCATCGAGGAAGGCCAGCTGTTTTTGACGCCTTCGCTCGATCGCGACTGGGCCGACCCACTCATTATCCCAGGCATGTCGGTCGTTGCCGACCGCGTTGAGCGCGCTATTCGCAACCACGAGCACATCGCGGTCTTTGGCGATTTTGACGTTGACGGTATTACGTCGACCTGTCTGTTGACCGAGGCACTGCGCACGTTTGGCGCCGATGTCACGCCGTTTATTCCGCATCGCTTTGACGAGGGCTACGGTCTTTCGCGCGCGGCGCTCGACCGCGTTAACGAGCTCGCTCGCCCCCAGCTGATCGTGACCGTCGATAACGGCATTGCCGCCAAGGAAGAGGTCTCCTATCTGGAGAGCCTGGGGATCGATTTGGTGGTCACGGACCATCACGAGCCCTCCGACCAGGTGCCGCAGGGCGTGCCCCTGACCGACCCAAAGCTCGAGGACGAGGGTCCCTCGCGCGAGCTTGCCGGTGCCGGCGTGGCACTCAAGCTGGTGCAAGTCCTGGGCGAGCGTCTGGGCAAGCCGTCGTATTGGCGTTCGCTAATCGAGGTTGCGGCGCTTGGCACCGTGTCCGACATGATGCCGTTGACGCCCGAGAATCGCGCGCTGGTCGCCGAGGGCATCCAGCAGATGCGCGTGACGGCTCGTCCCGGCTACATCGCGCTGGCCGCACTTGCCAAGGCCGACCTCTCTAGCATTACAGCCGATGGCCTGTCATTTTCGCTCATTCCCCGCTTAAACGCTGCCGGCCGCATGGCCGATCCCAAGCTGGCGCTCGACCTGCTGCTTGCCCGCGATCCTATCGAGGCAAGCGCGCTGGCGGCCGAGCTCGAGGAGATCAACCGTCAGCGTCGCGAGATCGAGGCAGAGCTCACACGCGATGCCATGGCAAAGGTCGAGGAGACCTATGATGGCGGTCGCGCAATCGTCGTGGGTGGCGAGGGCTGGCACGAGGGCGTCAAGGGTATCGTGGCGAGTCGCCTGACCAACCGTTATCACGTGCCGGCGCTGCTGTTCTCGATCGAAAACGGTATCGCTCGCGGTTCGGGTCGCTCGGTGGGCAAGGTCAACCTGTTCGACGCCGTAGAACGCTGCTCCGATCTGCTGATTCGTCGCGGCGGGCATGCGGGTGCGGTGGGCGTGACCATCGAGGCGTCCAAGCTCGACGAGTTCCGTCGTCGCCTTTCCGCCGTGCTGTCCGAGCTTCCCGCCGAGGACTTTGAGGACACTGACGAGGTTGCCGCCACCGTCGACCTCTCCGAGCTAAATATCGAGACCATCGAGCAGATCTCCCGTCTTGAGCCGTTTGGCCAGGGCAACAAGGTGCCGCTGTTGGCGGCCGAGGGCGTGACAATGTGCGATCGCGCCGTGGTGGGCAAAACCGGCGAGCACATGCGCTTTGTGGCGACCGATGGCGCCGCGAGTGTGCCGGCCATTATGTTCCGCGTGCCGCAGATCGATAAGCTCATCAATTGCGATAGCGCCGTCGATTTAGTGTTCGAGGCCGTGGCCGAGCATTGGCAAGGTCGCGTAAAGCCAAAGCTCATGATCAAGGATGTCTTGGTCCGCGATACCACGGCGCCCAGCGTTGACGACCCGGCATGTGAGCTTCGCCGCGGCGTGGAGCCTGCGGACGCCGGTCTTCGTCTGGAGTCCCGCAAGCGCCAAACGCTCGCCCAGCTTTCCTATACCGAGCTGACGCGCTCGCTTATCCATAGCTTTATCGGCTCGAACCAGCCGCTTCGATGCCCGCCTTCACCAGCCGCACCGTGCGCAGGTCGAGGCGCTCGATGCCCTGGCCGATCACCAAAGTGTTCTGGCCGTTATGGGAACGGGACGCGGCAAGTCTCTTATCTTCCATGTGCATGCCGCGCGCGAGGCGGTCCTTCGCGGGCGTGCGAGCATCTTTGTCTATCCGCTGCGCGCGCTCGTTGCCGACCAGGCCTATCACCTCTCGTCGACGATGGCCGCGCTCGGCATTGGCGTGGGCGTGCTGACCGGCGAGACCGTGGAGGCGGCGCGCGATGATGTGTTTGCCGGCTTGGCTTCGGGCCGCACCGGCATCGTGCTCACGACGCCCGAGTTCCTGTCCATTCACCGCGACCGCTTTGCGCGTTCGGGGCGCATCGGTTTTGTCGTTATCGATGAGGCGCACCACGCCGGCCTTGCCAAGGGCGGCGATCGCAGCGCCTATCTCGACATGCCCGATATCCTCAAGGCCCTGGGCGACCCGGTTGTTCTGGCCACGACTGCCACCGCAACGGCTCCGGTTGTGGCCGAGCTCGCCCGCGTGCTACCGATTACCCGTACGGTGGTCGACGAGACGGTGCGCGAGAACTTGCAGCTCGAGGATGACCGAGATCTTGCGAGCCGCGAGAACCGCCTGGTGTCAATTGTGGCGACGGGGGAGAAGACCGTCATCTACGTCAACTCGCGCGACCAGTCTGTGGCGCTTGCCAAGACGCTGCGCAAGCGGGTGCCCGATTGCGCGACCCGCATCGCGTTCTATAACGCGGGGCTTGCGCGCTCCGATCGTCGCCGCGTGGAGGAAGCATTCCGAGACGGAAGCCTCAGCTGCATCGTTTCGACCTCTGCCTTTGGTGAGGGCGTCAACCTGCCCGATATTCGCCATGTCGTGCTCTACCACATGCCGTTTGGCAGCATTGAGTTCAACCAGATGAGCGGACGCGCCGGTCGCGACGGCCAACCTGCCGTGATTCACTTGCTCTACTCGTCGCGTGACGCTCGCATTAACGAGCGCCTACTCGACTGCTATGCGCCCGAGCGCGACGAGCTCGTCACGCTCTATCGTGCGTTGCAGACCATGTGGCGCTCCAACCGCGGCAAGACCGGGGACGATTCCTTTAGTGCGAGCGATATCGACATCGCGCAGATGTGCCTTGCTATCGATGCTCGCACGCCGGTCGACGAGCGCTCGGTGGAAAGCGGCCTGGGAATCTTCGAAGAGCTTGGTTTCTGTCGCGTTTCGGGGTTTGACGACACCCGTCGCATCGCGATGGCAGAAAACCCGGGCCGTGTGCAATTGAGCAGGTCAATTCGCTATTTGGAGGGCTTGCGCTCGCGCATGGAGTTCTCGGCTTTCCGGAGCTGGGCGCTCGATTCGTGCGCTTCTGATATGCTAGCCAAAGTTAACCGCCCGATCGTACCGCGGGCCTAGGGGAAGGGGACCTCGATGGATGCCGCAGCCCGTACCGCCCATGATTCCACCCTCCAACCGTTCTCGGAGATGGAGCACTATAAGCATGCCGATGAGCTGCCGCCCGAGATTATGGCGGACAGCTACGACAAGCTGGAGCGCCTGTGCCTCAAATATATGAATGAGGACGACTTTTCTAAGGTGGAGCAGGCCTACTGCTTTGCCGCCGAGAAGCACTGCAACCAAAAGCGGCGCTCGGGTGAGATGTACATCAACCATCCCGTCGAGGTAGCCATCATTCTGGCCGACCTCAAGATGGACTGCGATGTGGTGTGCGCCGCGCTGCTACACGATACCGTCGAGGATACCGAGACCTCGCTTGCCGATGTTTCCGGCCTGTTTGGCGATACGGTGGCCGAGCTCGTCGATGGCGTGACCAAGCTCACCAACATCGAAGTCGATAGCATGGACGAGAAGCAGGCGCTTACGCTGCGCAAGATGTTCCTCGCCATGTCCAAGGACATCCGCGTCATTATCGTCAAACTTGCCGACCGCCTGCATAACATGCGTACGCTGGCGGCCCTTCGCGAGGACCGTCGCCTGTTTAAGGCTCGCGAGACCATGGACGT
>CAJMPF010000132.1 GCA_905215195.1 uncultured bacterium
CCAGCCACGAGCCCACAAAGATACCGGCCAGCGACGCCGTTTTGGAAAGACCGCCCACGCAGCGACGCGCGCCGAGGCCCGACAGATTGGGCTGCAGGTCGACAACGCTCAAGGCGGCAAACTCGGCAGACATCATCGCGACCAGGCCAAAAAGCGCGTAATAGTAGATGACCGTGCCATCGGGCGTGGTGCGTGTCAGGCTTACGCGGCGGGTGCCGCCCTCGAGCGACAGGGCGCGCGCAACCGCCTCCGGGTCGGCGAGCGCCGCCGGGTTGTCCTGGGCAATCTGAGACATGAGCTCGGCATTTTGTGTATACGAGCTTGCCACCGTCTCCAGAATGCTGCGGTCGGTGAGCACCGATGATGCGCGCGAGCTGTCGTAGCTCGACAGCAACGTGAGCTTGGGTGCGCCCGCGTCGTCGACCGTATAGATGCCCGCGACCTCGCCGGACTTGAGCGCTTTGCGCGCGGCAGCTAAGTCTTCGTACTCGCTCACATCGAGCAGCTGATTCTCGCCCTCCTTGGCAAGCGAAGTCGCCACGTCCTTAAAGGACGAAGCGCCCCAGGCCTCATCCGCTACGACGGCCACTGGCACCGGGTCGACCGTGCCGTCGGAGCTGAGGTTCGCAAACATAAACATAAACATCGTGGAAAGCGCGATGGGAAAGAGAGCGCCCCAAACCCACGTGCTCGGCCGGCGCAGCAGCGTCTTGACCGTAATGATAATGGTGTTGAACATGGCCGCCTCCTAGTCGCGTAGCTCGCGGCCGGTGATCTCGAGGAACACGTCGTTGAGGGTCGGTGGCTCGCTCCACACGCGGCCGAGCGCAACGTCGGCAGCGCGCAGCGTGTCGAGGATGTCGACCAGATTGTGCGGACTCGTCTCGCAGGTGCAGACGAGCTCGCCGCCGGACAGCTCGACGCTGAGCACGTGCTCGAGGGCGCGCAGCCGCTCGACCGTGGCTGGCTCGACGGCGCCCACCTCGACGGTCACGCGCTCGCCCATCTGAATCATGCGTTTGAGCTCGTCGTTGGTGCCCTGCGCCAGCACGCGGCCGCCGTCCATGATCATGATGCGGCTGCAGATCTGCTCGACTTCCTCCATGTAATGGCTGGTATACACCACCGTGGCGCCCTCGTCGCGCAGGCGGCAGATGCCCTCCAGGATGGCGTTGCGGCTCTGCGGGTCGACCGCCACCGTGGGCTCGTCAAAAAAGATGAGCTCGGGCTTGTGCGCGATGCCGCAGGCGATGTTGAGGCGTCGCGCCAGGCCGCCCGAGAGCTTGCCGGGGCGGAACTTGGCAAAGTCGCCCAGGCCGACAAAGTCGATGGCCTCGTCGACCAGCGCGCGGCGGCGCTTGCGGTCGTTGACGTAGAGGCTGCAGAAATAGTCGATGTTCTCGCGCACCGTGAGCTCGTCGAATACCGCCACCTGCTGCGGCACCACGCCGATGCGGCGCTTGAGGTCGTAGCGGGCGGGCGTCATGGGTTCGCCGAACAGCTCGATGGTGCCTTTGTCGTAGGCAAGCAGCTGCAAAATGCAGTTGATGGACGTGGTCTTGCCCGAGCCGTTGGGGCCCAGCAGGCCAAAGATCTCGCCGGGGGCGATGCTCAGGTTAAAGTGGTCGAGCGCGATAAGATCGTCGTAGCGCTTGACGAGGTTTTCGACGTGGACGATGTCTGTCATGAGGCGGCCCTTCTGTTGCTTGCGGCCCGGTACGATTGCATCATCGCAGGAGCGGACGGCGCGCACCAGTGAGCTTTGTCACGAGTGCGGGGGCTCGGTCGCGTGGCCCGCTGACGCGACCGCCCCACCGTGCGGGAGGAATGTCACGGTTGCGCTAGGCGGCCCCTCCACCACGCGCAGCTTCGCGTACAATACCCGTATGAACAGGCTATTCGACAAATCGATCGTGCTGGCGTGCTGTATCGCAGCCGCCACGGGCCTTGCTGTGGACGCTCGTCTGGTTGCGGCGTTTTGCCTTGGCGTTATTGCCACCTCACTGGCCGAGGTCGCACAGGGAAACCGCGCCCGCCGTGTGAGTGAGGCCGCGAGCTACGCCTGCATCATCGCGGCCGTCTTCGTGCCGCCGTTTGTGCCGTTTGCGCCTCTCGCCTTCTATGACATCGCGCGGCGCGTGCGCCGTGAGCACGCCTGGGTCGCGCTGGGCATTGGCTCCGCTTTTGCCTTTGCGCTCGTCGCAGACCTTCGCGGCGGCGCGCTCACCACCCGAACGCTGCTGCTAACCGCCATCCTTTCGATCGCCGCCACGTTGCTGTCGCTGCGCACCGCGCAGCTGGAGCGCGAGCAGCAGCGCATGCGCCGCACCCGCGACGAGTTGCAGGAACGCGCCCTGGCACTCGAGGCACGCAACCGCGACCTCGCCGACCGCCAGGACTACGAAGTCGAGCTCGCGACGCTCGCCGAACGCGCCCGCATCGCGCGCGAGATCCACGATAACGTCGGGCACCAGCTCACGCGCGCCTCACTGCAGGCCGAAGCTCTGCGCGTGGTTCACGCCGACGAGCCCGGCGTCGCCGCCGATTTCGCCGACGTCAAACGCACGGTTGACGAGGCGCTCCAGCTTGTGCGCACCAGCGTCCACGCGCTCAACGACAACGCCGTCGACCTTTCCGTGCAGCTCGAACGCATTGTTGAAGGCGCGCGTTCGGACGGCGGCCCGCAGATTGAGCTTGAAGTTATGGCCGAGCATGCGCCCGCAAACGTCGCCAACTGCTTTGCGGCGGTCCTGCGCGAGGCGCTCTCCAACACCATGCGCCACGCTTGCGCCCATGCTGTCACTGTACGATGCATGGAGCATCCGTCGTTTTACCAGCTCATCGTTACCGACGATGGCACGGGCGGGGTCCAAGCAAGCAGCCGCGGCGCCGCGAAGGGCATGGGGCTTGCCTCCATGCGCGAGCGCATCGAGGCGCTTGGCGGCACCTTCACCGCCGGCCCGCGTGTCGGCACCGGCGGCTGGCGCGTGTTTGCCACCGTTCCCAAACAGCAAGGAGATGAGGACTGATGAGGCTCATCGTTGTCGACGACGACCGCTTGGTGGTCGATTCGCTCAAGATTATCCTGGGCGCCCAGCCGCAGATCGAGGTAGTGGGCACCGGCGCCAACGGCAACGATGCGGTTTCGCTCTATGCCGAACACGCGCCCGATATCGCACTGCTCGACATTCAGATGCCGGGGCGCGACGGACTTTCGGCGGCACGCGAGATCCTTGAGCGCGACCCTTCGGCGCGCGTGGTGTTTCTGACGACATTCTCGGATGACGAGTACATTGTGTCGGCGCTCAAGCTGGGCGCCCGCGGTTACCTGATCAAGACCGATGTCGCCGCCATTCCGCCGGCGTTGGCACAGGTCATGGACGGCAAACGCGTGCTCGAGGGCAAGGCAATCGAAGATGTTGACTTTGACGGGATGGGCAACAAGGCAGACACGTCCCGCCGGCCCGCGGCCTTTGCCGGCCTGACCGACCGCGAGTTCGAAGTCGCCGAGCTCATCGCCCGCGGCCTCGACAACAAGGAGATTGCCGCCACGGCTTATATGGGAGAAGGCACGGTGCGCAACCACATCAGCTCAATCCTAGCCAAAATGGGGCTACGCAACCGTACGCAAATCGCCATTGCGTACCTGCGAGGGTAGTTGCCCAAAGACCGAGCCCCCCGGCATAGCAAAATGGCTGCTACCGATTTAACGCCATTTCAAAACTATGCCGAATTACTACGATGAATCGCCCACCTTCGACCACAGCAAATTGCGCGCTTGCAAAACCGCAGGTAGAACGTTTGCAATATTTAGAAAAATGCAGTCATGGTCGGGAATGTCAAATTCTTCGTAGTAAACCGACATAGTTTTGTTCGGGCGGCCCCGCACGAGTGCCTCCGCCAGCCTCGCGGGACCAAAATGATCCGTTTTCTTCCGCCCGCGGAGATCGGTTGACGGTGCCTGCCACGAAATCGGCCCATCTACTACGTTTGACTCGATACCCCTGACCATACCTTCGTTTTGAACAAAACCGCAGGCGTTCTACCTGCGGTTTTGTTTTCGCGCTTTTCGGCATGGTTGGGGGTAAGGGGCTAAACGTAGTAGATGGGCCGGTTTCGTGGCGCCCCCGGCACACAAAAGTGCCGCCACGGAGGAGGGAGATACCTCCGTGACGGCCGGGGATGGGGTGGGGGCTGTGTTCTGGCTCCCCGCCAGCCGCCCGGGGCCTTTTGGCCCCGGGCGTTGCCAGCGTGCCTAGCGCTTACGGATACCCCAGACCAAGGCTCCGACGCCGGCCATGGCGACAACAAATGCCATAAGCAGAGCGGCGGCCTGCTGGTCACCCGTGGTGGGCAGGAAACCCTTGACCGTCTTGACGATGTTCGTCACGGTCTTGGGCGTGCCGGGATCGGGCGTCGGCACGGGCGTCTCGGGCTTCTTGTACGCGTTGTTGAACACGATACCCTCGACGCTCTTGTCGCCCTTAGTATAGGTAACGCTCGCCTTGAGGTTACCCTCACCGTCGTCGACCACGTTGACGGTCGCGGTAAAGACGGACTTGTCGTAGGTCATACCGGCCTCGTCGCCCTTGACCTCGCTGATGGTGTAGACGTGCGTGCCGGGCTCGCTGTACTCGAACTTATCGAAGCTGATCTTACCGTCGGCATCGTTGGTGACGGTGGACTCGATGCCCTCGCCAACGAGCTTAAAGCTAAACTCGTCCTTCTTGAGCTCGCGCCCCTCGAGCACCTTGATGGCGCCGATGGAAACCTGCGTAGGCATGGCGTGATACTTGTTGGTAAAGCCAGCCGACTCGGTGGTTCCCTCGAGCTTGTGCGTCACGGTCAGCGTGCCATCGCCGTTGTCGGAGACGGTGGTCACGACGGTGTAGGTCGTGCCGTCATAGGTGACGCCCTTGTACAGGCCGAGCGCGTTGGGGCAAGCCTCGCGCAGCGTGTACGTGTGCGTGCCGGGTGCCTCGTAGCTGATCGGGCTCAGTGTCACAGTGCCGTTGGCGTCGTTGGCGCCGCTTGCGACAACCACGTCGTCCTCGAGCAGATCGAACGTGAACTCGCCGACTGCAAGGTCGCGTCCGGTCAGACGCTTGACCGTCTTGACCTGATCGGTCACGGACGAATCGGTAGGCGTTACGCTGTAGGTGTTGGTGAACGTGAAGGCAGCACCGTCGTCGCCTTCGCGCTTGACGCTCAGATGTCCGGCGCCGTCGTCAGTCACGGTATAGGAAACCTTGCGCGTGGCGTTGGCATCGTTGGTCACGCCAGGGGCGCTGCCGGTCTCGGTCACCGTATAGGCAAAGGTGTGCGAGCGCGGAGCGGTGGGGGCCGCAGGCTCGGACTCGTCGACATTGGCGTCAGCGGCGGGGTCGG
>CAJMPF010000133.1 GCA_905215195.1 uncultured bacterium
TTCTGCCGTTTTTGCTCTTCTTGATTAGTTTTCTATTTCACCCTATTTACACCCCTTCACCCCTTCATTTTGACTTGCAGGGGTGAAATTTTTGGGTTAGCCTCGGGGGCGAGGCCCTCAAAGCCCCGCCCCCGAGGCTAACCCAACGCACCACCCCTGGAGACCCATGGAAACCAGAATCAAACCTACAGCCAAAGGCACTTCCGAACCGATCAAGGGAAAACCCGGTTCCTTCCGCATCTACTTCTCTCTCGGTCGCGACCCCGAATCCGGCAAGAACGGGAAACGAGTCAGATACCTAAAGACGCCCAAGAGAACCATCCATTGCAAGAGCAAAAACCCGAAGAACTGGCCCGGTGAGGTGGCGAATGCGCTCGATGCCTACCGGAAGGAGCTGGAGACCTATGAACCGGCTAGCGACATGCCGACCACTGTTTCCGGATACGCTGAGGATTTCCATCGGCTCCGAGAAAGCTCCTTCGGCTCCCCTCTTTCTTTCCAAAGAGAGGAATATGACGTGCGCCATATACGCGAGCTGTTCGGCGACATGCCCCTCGGCGCACTGAGGCCCGACGAGATCAAGCGGGCGTATGCTGAAGCGATCTCAACCGGAAGATTCACAGAGGCCGAGATTCGTCGTATCCACGTCAAGCTCAAACAGGTCATGCAGGACGCACTGGAGAATGAGCTAATCGGGCGCAACCCATGCATCAGCATCAAACTCCCAAAGCCAGACCTTAGAGTGCGTAACTTCCTCCCACCCGACGAACTGCCCCGATTCACCAAATGCCTGCTATCCGAACCCATGGGGCCGATGACCGTCTGCACTATGCTCATATTCCACCTAGGACTCAGGAAAGGCGAGGCCCTGGGGCTCTGTTGGGAAGACTACGACCCCGAGGCGATGGAGATCCGAATCATCCGCCAGTACACCAATGACAAAACGCTCAGGGCACCAAAATCGGAAATGAGCAGGCGAATCCTGTCTATAGACTCTTCGCTGGCCGCGTATCTAAACGACTGGAAGATGCGGCAGCGCAGTCTATTCGAGCAACGCGGGCTAAGACAGAGAAACTCTGACCCCCTCGTTCACGCCTTCAGCACGCATAAGGACGAAAACGGCAACCTTCACGTCAGTATCACCCGACCCGATGGACACAACTATTCACGCTGGTTCAGGGATTTCTGCGTCGACAACGGCTATGGCGAGTACGCCAACGTGACAAGCCAGTTCAAGCGCAACGGCAAACTGCACACACGAGGCACCGGATACTCAGGGCTCGTTCCCCATGGCCTGAGGCACACGGCAGCAACGGCCCTTGTTGCGAGCAACGTCGACTTAAAGACCGTTCAAGCGAGAATGGGCCATGCGTCCGCAAGCACAACCGCAAACTTCTACACCCATGCAATCAGGGCAAATGACCGAAACGCAGCTGAGGTATTTGAATCGCTTTCATCTAAGAATTAGCTATTTCAACTGGATACTTCACTATTTCTCCATATCGTGGGCTATTAGTGACATTCGTATGGGCCATATCGACTGAACGGTGATACATTATTCGCAAGTTGAATGGAAGGAGGTGAGTATAAGTGGCGTTGGCAAAGAAGGCTGAGAAGCGAATCCGCATTCCCGAGAATCTCAGGGCCCCCTTCGCACAGATGGTTTCTGACGAGGCTTACCTGCGGGCAACTGACGAATCGAAAACCATCATCGGACTCGTCTTCGAGAAGGTGCTTCCCGCGTCCGCGTTCGCGAGGGACAGAATGCTCAACGTCTACAGCGGTGATAGCCTGTTCACGAGTGTGTCGGACGTATTGCGGTCGAACGTCACCGGCGCAATCGGCACCGTCGCCGAAGCGGACTATAAGCCCATAATCGAGTTCGGAGCGAGGCTCATTCACGAGAGGAGCTGCGGCACTGCGCTCTACACCGGTGCAATGGACATACCGCACCTTCGACGTTGCTTCGATTCTGTTCTCGACTACATGGAACACGAGACCCGGAGCGACCCCTCGAATCCCCTTCTCGACTACGAGACGTCCCGTGCAGTCAAGTACGGACGCTCGCTGATGGACGAGTGCTCGACGGAGTTCAATCGAGCGCCCGTAGCAGCCCTCGTTCGCTTCGCAGTTGAGTACTTCGACGAGATTGGATGCCTGAACGCAACATGCGCCTATCTCGCCGATGCTTTTTCCGCGCTTGAAGAGAGCGTCACCATCTCGGCTAACAAGTGCGGCAACAAGCACGTACCACCGGACACCCCGGAGCTGCGCCGCAAATGGAGCGACCTTCTGGAGACGGTCTGCTCCGACTGGCAATAGAAAAACGGCACCCGACTCCCCTCTCTTAGTCGCCAAACCTCGAAGAGGAGCCGAGCGCCCCAAACAAGGAGTTTATCATGCATCTTGCAGATGACCCCAAGACCGACGCCATCTCCGCAGGCATCAACCTGCGCCACGTCGGCGCCAAGCGCATCATGAGCCGCCTGGACGTTCAGATCCTCACCGGCATCGGACAATCCAGCGCCATCAAGCTCATGAAGTCCACCCACCACTGCTTTAGTATCGCCAACCAGTACTTCGTCATGGAAGAGGACCTGTTCGACTACTTCCACAAGCTGGCAGAGGGGGCGAGCGAGTAATGCAGCGCCCGAACGCCAATCCCCTCGTCTTCGAGCTGGATGTGCTCGACGAGCACGTCCACGCCCTTCAGGAAGACAAGCCCATCGCCTCCTTCGGGCTCGACGCACTCAACAGCATCCTCGGCGGTGTCTACCCCGGGCTCAACTACGCAATCGGGACCGCCCCGGGCAAGGGCAAGACAACACTGGCACTCCAGGAGGCCGACAAGCTCGCGGCAGACGGGCACCCGGTAATCTACGTTTCCGCCGAGCTTCCCGCGCACAAGCTGATCGAGAAGAGCCTGGCGCGTCTCAGCGACGGCAAAGTCGCGTTGTCCGAGGTCTCCAGCTGCGCGACCCAGAATCACCCTAAGCACACGACTTTCGAGGCTGCACTCGACAAATATCGCACCCAGATCGCCCCCAATCTCTGCATCACCGGCCCGCTCAACACCGTGGAGCTCTCCAACCTCGTCGGGCTGGTAACACGCGAGCGCGGCGAGGTCCCCATCGTCTTCATTGACTACCTCCAGCTCCTCGCCTGCGGCGTCACGGCGGACCAGCAGTTCATCGACGAGCGATTGGCTATCACAGCATGCGTGAAGGGCCTCCGCGAAATCTCGAACCTCTATGGCTCTCCCGTCATCGCACTGAGCTCGACCACTCGCAAGTCCTACGATTCCGGGAAGTCGGCCAGGCCCAACCTCGCCATGTTCGGTGGTTCCTCCGCTGTCGAGTACGGCTTTGACTCGGTGCTCTACCTCGCCGATGACAATGACAAGCCCGAGTGGCCCTACGAGTCTCCCGCAACCGGCACGCCCCTCAAGCTCGTCGCCCTCAAGAACCGCTACGGCACGCTGGGCGAGTCCCGACTCGACTTCGACGGTGCGCGCGCCACCTTCCACGACAGGAGCTAGCCCATGCGTGGCAAAGCCAAGACCGCGCATATAAACGTCCGCATGACCGAGGAGGAGCGTGCCACCATCACGGTGCGCTCCTCCTCTTTTGGTATGGCCCCATCGACGTTCATGCGCGAAGCCGCCCTCCTCATCGGTGAGAAGCCCGTCAGGATCGCCGACGAGGCGACGCTGCGGCAGCTTCTTCATCAGATGAAGAAGCAGGGCGGAAACCTCAACCAGGCCGTCCGCACCGCAAACGCCTATGGCGTGGATACGCAGACGGCCCAACAGCTCGCGGAGGCCGTCCGTCTGGTATCGAGCACGGCCTCGCAGCTATCGAACCTCATCTCCAAGAATCGAGAATGATCATGAAAACCAAGATGCCCATAGCGCTCATATCATCTCTTCTCCTAGCGATCCTCGCATGCCCCGTCCTCGCCGTCCCCGTCGACGATTTCGTCGCCGGGACACCGTTAGGCGCGGCTGCGATTCCGTCGTCGTTCGGCGTGGATACCGTCCTCGGCTGGTGGCTCACGGGTGCGTTCACTGCTTGCCCGCTCGGAACCCTGCTGACCTTCCTCCTCGCCTTTTGCATCTGCGCTCTCATCGCCTACTCGACCACCCTCAACGCGAGGGCCGAGGACGGCGGCGTGCTCGGCGACGCCCACGTCAAGACGGGTCGCGAGGTCATAAAAGGGTCCATGACCTGGGACGGCTCGACGAATCCCTCGTCACGTGGGTTCGTCTATGGGTTCACCAAGTATCACGGCAAACCCTGCTATCTCTACGAGCCCAAGAAGATGGCCTTCGTGTCAGGGGCCACCGGGTCAGGTAAGAGTCGCTTCCTCTATCTCCCCTCAATCGACCTGCTCAGCTACGGCGGCGCTTCCAACGGATCCGAGCCCGCGACCCTAATCGTCTCCGACGTGAAAAACGAGCTCGTAGAACTCACGGGCGACGAGCTGGCCCGTCGCGGCTATCGCGTCCTGCTTCTCGACACGCAGCACCCCTATAGGGGACAGAGGTTCAACCCGCTCAAGCAGGTGCTCGACCTCCATGCCGAGGGACGCGACCAGGAGGCCGAGCAGGCGGCGGACGCCATCGCGGAGCTCGTGGTGCAGGACGACGAGAAAGACAAGGGCTCGCACTGGACCGCCTCGGCCAGGGGCCTGCTCTCGGCCCTGGTCCTGCTGGTCTCCATGTCCGACGAGTGTCCCGAGGAATCAAAGCACCTCGCGACCGTCTGCGAGGTCCTGGACCGCGGCACCGAGGCCGAGGGAGACGACCCGTCCGAGCCCCTGAAGGCCGTCTTCCGCGCTCTGCCGAGCGGCCACCCCGCCAAGGGCAGGGCGTCGCAGTTCGTCTCCTCGGGCGGCAACGAGCTCAGGAGCATCCTCTCGACGCTCAAGGTCGCCCTGCGCCCGTTCTCCTCCGCCCCGGTCGCCTGGATGACCTCCGGCTCCGACATCGACCCGCACACGGTGCTCACGGAGAAGAGCGCCGTCTTCCTCCACGTGCTCGACGAGGGCTCCCCCTACAACTGCATCGCGGCGATGTTCCTCTCGCAGCTCTGGGCTTCGGTCCAGGCGGTCGCGGACGTGAACGGCGGCAGGGCCCCCCCGTGCAGATACTCGGCGACGAGTGGGGCAACCTGCCCCGCGTCGAGTGCCTGCCCGCCCTCCTCAGTCTCGGGCGCAGCTACGGGACGTTCTGGGTCGGAGCGACGCAGGACGTATCCCAGCTCAACAAGTATGGCGAGAGAGACGGCCGCAGGAAGATCCTCGCGAACTGCGGCATCAAGGTCGCGATGAAACTCGCCGA
>CAJMPF010000134.1 GCA_905215195.1 uncultured bacterium
GCCGAGATGTACGGCCAAACGGCGTCGATAACGCCCTGAATAGCGGTCATCGTCGATGTGATTATCTCGACCAAAACGGGAAGCACCGTGGAGACGACCGTCTGGATAAGCGTGCATGCGTCAGATATGACCTGCTGGATCAGCGGCATGTTGGCCGTTATGAGGTCGGTCACCTGCTGGATGATTGGGCAAACCGTCGTCGTGATGGCTAGCGCCACCTGGCCTATCGCGTCGATGATCGTTCCGATTACGGGAACGAGGCCCGATACGATCGAGGCGATGACCGGCGCGATTGCCGCAACCAACCCGCCGATGGCGAGTGAGAAGCTGTTCACGACGATTACGGCGGCGGCGAAAAGCCCCTGAAGGGGTTCGGCCAAAGCCGTGAGGCTCTGGAACGCCGGGGCGAGCGATGACGCGATGCTCGAAGCGATGCTGACCATGGAGTTGCGAAACGCCTCGTTGGTTGCCATGCTGTAGGCGAAGATCGCCGCGAAGGCGGTGATTGCCGCGGCAGCGACCGCAGCAGGCGCGGAAAGCGCCAGGAACCCAGTGGCAACGCCCTTCAGAGCCGGAACGATGCCGCCCGTAAGCGAGTTGGCAAGCGCGCCGAGCACGGGAATCTGCCCGATGAGGCCGCCAAGCGACACGGCGGCTAGGCCGGCCAAAGCGGCGGCGGCCACCTTGCCGCCCGTTCCGAGCTGCGAGAGGTCTACGCCCTGGATCTTCTCGGCCAGGCTGTCGAGGAACCCGCACACCTTCTCGACCGCGCCGCCTGTGCGCGTCAGGTTGCCCTGCGCGTCGTAGGTGACGCCCAGGAACTCGCCGAAGGCCACGGTGAGCGGCTTCAGCGCCGCACGGCACGAGTTCAGTACGCCTCGTATGGAGTTGAACACGGGGATGGCGGAGTCCTTGAGCGGAGTCATCCAATCCTGGCCGATTTTCGAGAGCGCGGCCTTCATGTTCGCCATGGAGCCGGTGAAGGTCTCGTTCGCCGCCTTTGCCGAATCGCCGAACGCGGAATACATGGCGTCGGAGAAGGTTTGGAAGTCGATCTTGCCAGCCGTGACCATCTTGGAAACCTCGTCGGAGGACTTGCCCAAGTAGGTCGATAGCGTTGATATTGCGTTGATACCTCGGTCGGTGAACTGCGCGACCTGCTCGCCTGAGAGTTTGCCGTTCGCGGCCACCTTGGCCCAAATCGAGGAGAGGTCGCCCAAGTCCTGGCCGAACGTGGCGGCTGTGCCCACGCAGCCGTTCAGAGCCTTTTCCATGTCGTTGCCGGCGGCGACGCCAGATGCGGCGAGCTGGGCGCACGCCTGCGCGGCGGTGTCGAAGCCGAACGCCGTTCCGTCAACTGATTGCTGGATTGTGCTGTAGAAGTCGCTCCATTCGAGCTTCATGCCCTTGAACATCGTCTGGGCCTTCTCGATGTTCAAGGCGCGGCTCATGCCGCCGGTGGCGGCGAGCGTGGTAACGCCTGCGGTAACCGTTCCGATGGCGTTGCCAATTGACTTCGCAACGCTGCCGAAGCTGTTTGCGAAGTATCCCGCCACCTGCGAGCCGACGCCCTTGGCCGTCTCGGTGAGGCCCTTGAGCTTCGATGCGGAGCCATCGACGCCCGAGTCGAAGTTCGAGCCGTCGTAGGTTCCCTTGGCGGAGAGAACGTAATCAGCCATTCAGCTTGCCTCCTCCCCAAGGCGTCCATGGCGGGTTCTTTCGGTGCTGCTCCTTCAGCGCGTCGATCTCCTCGTAGGTGAAGGAGTCCTCGCGGAAGGAGCCGTTGCGCTTTTTCCAGAGCTTGTGGCGCTTCTTGGACAGGCAGTTGGCAACCGCCACCTGTACGGCGTCCTTGAAGAGGTTCGATTGGTCGACGGTCACGGTCTCAAGCTCTTTGCGCACGAACGCGAGCTGCACGGGCGTGTGCTGCGCGTACTGCTCGTAATCCCAACCGAGCCTGGCGGCGAAGAACGCGAAGTCGGCCTCCCTGCGGAACAGGGCGGCGTCTTGCGCGGCTTCGCCGCTTTTCGGCTTGGCGGTGAAGTAGTCGAAGCCGGTGAGGCGCGTTAGGGCTAGTTCCCTGCGCCCTTGAATAAAAAAGCGCAGTCGCGCTGAAGCGCCATCATCACGGCCTGGAACACGACGGGGTAGCCGTTCGTGTCGATGAGCTTGTTCACGATTTCCTCGGCCTTCTGCGGCAGGAAGTAGCGGCCGCGCTGTACCTTCAGGCCGTAGCCCGCGATGGCCGCAAGCTCCTTGAAGGTGAACATGCCGTCGTTCTTGTAGAACGAGGCGATAATCGGCGTGTGGCGCTCCTCGTAGAGGTCGATGCGCTTGCGCGAGAATCGGATCTCGCAGACGTGGCCGCGCACGGTGAAGGTCTGCGGCTCCATGCTCTCGGGGTCTTGCTCA
The DNA here is from genome assembly GCA_905215195.1 of uncultured bacterium. GTDB lineage: Bacteria > Actinomycetota > Coriobacteriia > Coriobacteriales > Coriobacteriaceae > Collinsella. The sequence goes on from CAJMPF010000134.1 coordinate 2,413, forward strand.
AGCTCGTTCACGATGTCTTCGGCTTCCGTGGCGTCTGCGGCGGAATCCTCAAGGAATGCGTCGAGTTCGGTGTCTTCTGCCATTGGTCAGGCTCCTTAGCTGTTGGAAACGGTGATGGTGGCTGCGGTGATCTGCTCCTCGGATGCGGTCTCGTAGAGCCACGGCTTGCCCGTGCCCTGGAACTCCATGGAGTAGGTGGCGTTGTCGTCGTTCGGCGCCTCGAAGCTGTCGGAGGACACGAGCGCGAGGCCCATGCGCAGCGGAACGTACTTGGTGTTCGCGCTCGTGCGGATGCGCTTGCAGACCTTCAGGCACAGGTACTCGCTCTCGGCAAGCGCCTTGGCGACGGTCTTCGTGGCGGAGTCGTCGGGCGAGTACAGGCCGTCGATGGATGCGTCCCAGCTCTTGGAGCTGGCGAACTTGAGCGTCCAGCCGCCAATGGCGTCGTCCTTGGTCGCGGCCTCTGTGTTGTCCTGGCTCATGTTGAATTTGAGTCCCTGCTGGCCGCTCACGGCGAGCAGCTCGGTGCCGGTCTTGTCGGTAACGAGGGCAACGATGTCGTTGCCGCTGAGGGCCTTGGCGGTTGCTGCGTCGAAGTCGCAGCCGATGAGGTTGGTGTCCTGCTGAGCAGTAGACATCTCGGTTCCTTTCTAGTTCTTGACGCGGAGGCCGTAGCAAACGCGGAAGGTGAACTCCGCGATGGCGTGGCCCTCGTCGGTCTCGTCTTTCTTTACGGTCTGCACGCCGTTGCAGGTCGTGCGGTAGAGGCTGAACGGCGCTGGAAGCTCGAAGCCGTCAGCAAGCGCCTGTTCGAGCCGCTGCACCATGCCGAGCACCTTGGCGTTGCTGTATGGGCGCACTGGCTCGCTGATGCAGTGCACCCAAACGGTGATGGCGTCGATGTACATGGTTTTGGTGTTCTCAGGCTGCGTCGATTGCAGCTCGACGCTGTAAAGCGGCGAATCACGATTCTCTGGGCTGTCGTAGCAGCTGGTGCCGGTACCCGCCTCGATGGCCTCTATGAGGCAACCGAGGAACACCGCGAGGCTTAATCGTTGGATCATCGCGCCCTCCCTAGAGCTTCCGTAGCTGGTCGATTAGGTCTTGTCTGAATATCGGCTCTTGCGCCTTGACGTTGCGTTGCAGGAATCGCTGCCCCTCCACGTATCCGCCGTTCACCGTGCGGTGGCCGTACTCGACGTGAGGCGCGTAGTCCTTCGCGTATCCGACGGTGTCGCCGGACTGCCCCAACGACATGCGCAGCTCGCCGTGTGGCCCACCAGGCCTGGTCTTCTCGGTAGATACGGGCGTTCCGCCGTCCGCTTTGCCACGGTTGTAGATTTGGGCCATGTTCTTCATGATCACGGCCTCGAACCTTACGTGCGAAAGGCGGTTGAGCTTTCCGGCAAGACCGTTCACGTCGCGTATCACGAGGCCCATGGCTTGCACCTCTTGACGCTCACGACGGTTGTGTCGCCGTCGGCCATGACGTTCTCGACCTCGTAAGAAGCCCCTTTGACCTCGACGCCGCAGATGCCGGCGAAGTCGCTTGCCGGGCGCTTGGTGAGCAGGGCGCGGGAAACGCTGTCGAAGGCGTTTCCCGCCTCGGCGCTGCGAACCTTGTGGCTCGGGCCGAAGCGCACGAAGAAGTCGAACGCCTCGACGGTCGAGCAAATGGGGTTGTGCAGCTCGTCGATGCCCGTCTGCTCGCGTCTATAGGCCTTTGCCCTACACCACTTCATCGGCGCGCTCCCATGAACTTGATGCCTTTGGGGCGACACGCCTCGCGCAGGGCCTCGATGTCGTCGGAATAGGCGGACAGCACGTCGTCGATGAACGAGTTCGACATGCTGCCGCCGTCGGACGCCGATTCGGAGGTGCTGCCCTCGTAGCCGCGCAGGCGCAGGGCCTTCACCGCCGCATCGACGGCGATTGACTCGGCCAGGCGCGGGAGCCTCTCGACCTTGAGGCGGATGAGCAGACGGTCGGTGACCGTCTGGATCATCTCCTCGATTGCCGAGTCGTCCGGCACGGCCTCGTCGGGCAGGTATCGCGCCTTAACGCGGTCTACGAGCGCGGCCATGGCTAGCCCTCCACGTGGTTGGACTCGTCTTCGAGCGCCTGGGTGGAGGTGGTGTCGATGGTCGCGATGATGTGTCCGTAGACGTTGGGCAGCACGGGGATGAACACGCCGGAGGCCTTCGTCCACGTGGCAACGGGGTCGGGGGTGTCCCAACGGGTGCAGGTGACGAACTGCATCTGGCGCTTCTCGTCGAAGGCGCCGCCCTGCTCAAGCTCTTCGGGGGTGACGCCCCAAAGGCCCGTGCCAACGGAGCCGTCGTAGCCGACGGAGCACATGACGAACTTGCCCTCGGGGAAGAAGCGGCCCTGCGAAACGCTGCTGCCCTCCGCGCCGATGATGCCGTAGCGCTCCTCGTCGATGGACATGGTGAGGCCGTTGAACTGCTGCGCGAGCAGGTTGTTGACCTGCTCCAGGCTGGGCAGGATGCCCGCGCCGTTCACGCCGAAGATGGCCTTCTGCACGGCGGCGTTGCGCTGGATGAGGGAGAACACCTTCTTGGAGGTGACGGCCACGGTCGGGGTCTGGCCCTTGCCCTGTGCGATGGTCACCCAATTGTCGATGTCGCCCAGGATGTCGGAGTCGGCCACGGCCCACTTGGCGGTGACCTTCTGGTCCTCGGGCACGCCGAAGTCAATTTCCATGGAGACGTTGTTCTCGGCGATGACCATCTTGCCCGTGGTCAGAGCCTCGATCTTGGCCTTCTCGGCGCGCGTGACGACGGACTCTGCGGTGCGGGCCACGTCGTCGAAGACGTAGCGGCGCACGGAGTCCATCTGCATGTCGAGGCCGCGCGTGATGCGGCGCAGGCGCTCGGG
>CAJMPF010000135.1 GCA_905215195.1 uncultured bacterium
TCTGGATCTCACTGGCGGAGACCAGATACTTGCTTGTCACGCCGAAGCGGGCAGACGCCACCTGCTTGATGGCGGAGTTCTTGGAGTCACCGTTGGCCAGCGGGGTCTCGCGACGCGAATCCTCGCCGCCCTCGCCCGAGTTGGAACGACCGTGCAGGCGGTTCATGGCGATGGCCATGCACTCGTGTGCCTCTTTGCTGATGGAACCGTACGACATGGCGCCGGTGTTAAAGCGGCGGACGATGTTGAGCGCGGGCTCCACCTCGTCGAGTGCCACCGGAGTGCGGCCGCTGGCATCAAAGTCCAGCAAGTCGCGCAGACGCACGGCACGGCCGGTGCGGTGCAGGCGAGCGCTGTACTCCTTAAAGGTGTCGTAGCTGTCCTCGCGGCAGGCGGTCTGCAGCAAGTAGACGGTCTGCGGATCGATGAGGTGATCCTCGCCGCCGAGCGGGCGCCACTTGGTCAGACCCAGCGTGGGCAGCTGATCGGGAGCCGGGCTCTTAAGGATAGCGAGTGCGGCGTCGTAGCGCTCGTTTTGCTCGCGCTCAACGTCCTCGACACCCATACCGCCCACACGGCTCACCGTGCCGGCGAAGTACGCGTTGACGAACTCCGGAGTGAAGCCCACGGCCTCGAAGATCTGCGCCGAATGGTAGCTCTGCACCGTGGAGATGCCCATCTTGGACATGATGGAGACGATGCCGGCGGTCGCAGCCTTGTTGTAGTTGGCGATGCCCTGCTCGGCCGTCACGTCCAGGTCGCCGCGTGCCGCCAGATCGCGGATGCACGCATGTGCGTTGTACGGATAGATGCCGCTCGCGGAGTAGCCCACCAGTGCCGCAAAGTCGTGCGGGGATACAGCGTCGCCGCACTCCACCACGATGTCGGCAAAGGTACGCACGCCGGCGCGGATCAGGTGGTTGTGCACGCAGCCCACGGCGAGCAGTGACGGTACGGGCACCTCGCCCGCAGCGGCACGATCGCTCAACACCACGATGTTCACGCCGTCGCGGACCGCGGCCTCAACGTCCTCTGCAAGCTGCTTGAGCGCAGCCTGCAGCGCACCCTCGCCGGCATCGCGGCGGTAGACGGCACGGAAACGGCGGGTCTTAAAGCCCACGCGGTCGATGGCGCAGATACGCTCGAACTCCTCCTCGCTCAGCAGCGGACGCTCCAGGCGCACCAGCTGACAGGCCGTACGGGAGTCCTCGAGCAGGTTGCCGTGGTTGCCCAGGTAGAGCGTGGTCGAGGTGACCATATGCTCGCGAAGAGCATCGATGGGCGGATTCGTGACCTGAGCGAACAGCTGATAGAAGTAGTCAAAGAACGAACGCGTCTTCTTGGACAGGCAGGCCAGCGGCGCATCGATACCCATCGAGGCGAGCGGCGCCTTGCCCTGCTGGGCCATGGGACGCACGACCTCGTCAACATCATCCCAGTGATACCCGAGCTTGGCCATGCACACGGCGGCGGGCACCTCGGCATCCTCGGCGGGCGCGGGCGCGGCGGGCTCATCGAGCGCGTCGACGGTCAGCGTCTCCTCGGCGATCCAATCACGGTAGGGCTTTTCCTTGGCATAGCGGGCGCGCAGCTCGTCGTTGTAGATGACGCGGCCGCGGGCAAAATCGACCTCGAGCATCTGGCCCGGTCCCAGGCAGCCGCTCGTCAGGATGTTCTCGGGGCTCACCTCGATGGTGCCCACCTCGCTTGCCAGCATAAAGCGACCGTCGCGCGTCACATAGTAGCGGGCGGGACGCAGGCCGTTACGGTCGAGGGCGGCACCCAGCGTGCGACCGTCGGTAAAGGCGATGGCCGCCGGGCCATCCCACGGCTCCATGAGCATGGACTGGTAGGCGTCGTAGGCGCGGCGCTCCTCACTCAGGCTATCGTTGTGGTCCCACGGCTCGGGCAACAACATGGACGCGGCACGCGTAAGCGGGCGACCGTTCATGACCAAAAACTCAAGCACGTTGTCCAGAATCGCGGAATCGGAGCCCTCGCGGTTGATGATGGGCATCACGCGCTCAAGATCGTGCTGCAGCACGGGGCTGTACAGGTTGGGTTCGCGGGCGCGAATCCAGTTGACGTTGCCCTTGAGGGTGTTGATCTCGCCGTTATGGATGATAAAACGGTTGGGGTGCGCGCGCTCCCAGCTGGGCGTAGTGTTAGTGGAGTAGCGCGAGTGGACGAGCGCCACGGCCGTCTTGACGGCGGCGTCGTTGAGATCGATGAAGAAGCGGCGCATCTGCGTGGCGACCAGCATGCCCTTGTACACGATGGTGCGCGAGCTCATGGAGCACACATAGAAGATCTTGTCGCGCAGGGCAAACTCGGCGTCGGCCTTCTTCTCGATGGTGCGGCGGCACACGTACAGGCGTCGCTCGAAGGCATCGCCGGCGGGCGTGTCGTCCGGACGGCCCAGGAAGGCCTGCAAGATGGTGGGCATACAGGCGCGGGCCGTCTCGCCCAGGTCGTGCGGGTCGACCGGCACCTCGCGCCAAAAGAGCAGCGGCACGCCGGCCTCGGCGCAGCCCTCCTCAAACACGCGGCGGGCATCCTCTACGCCCTTCTCGTCCTGCGGGAAGAACAGCATGGCCACGCCATAGTCGCCCTCTGCCGGCAGAATCTGGCCACACTTTTGAGCCTCTTTACGGAAAAAGTGATGCGGAACCTGGAACAGGATGCCAGCGCCGTCGCCGGTGTTCTTCTCGAGTCCTGTGCCGCCGCGGTGCTCCAAGTTGACCAGAATGGACAGCGCATCGTCCAGAATCTGGTGATGGCGCTCACCGTTGATATCGGCAAGCGCGCCGATGCCACATGCATCGTGATCGAATTCGGGGCGATAAAGGCCCTGCTGCTGAGCGGAATCTGCCTGCATCGCGATCCTCCCCTAGATATTTAGACAGTCAGTTGACTAGGCATACTAGGAGCATAGCCAGCCCGTTGTGTTTCCCGCCCGTTTCGAAACAATCGCGTAACGCGCGCCCTACGAGTGGGTGCCGCAGGTGGAGCACGCGCCCGAGGTGTCGATTGAGCCCATCGACAACGCCACGCTCCGCGTGCCGGGCGGTCTGTAAGCTCACTGCATCTAACATCTCAATCTGTAACAGGAGGAGCCGATTTTGGCGCCTAGATGTTACAGATTGAGATTTTCTGCAGGACGGTTTTGGTTTGTCTCGATCTGTAACACCTAGGCCCAATTTCCATCCCTAGTTGTTACAGATCAAGACATTTCGGCAATCCCCTTTCCCCAGCCAATCCAAATACAACAATCTTGTTAGTCTTGGTTAACTGTTTGGCCTAAAACGGGTATCCTTTGCGGAGTCAAACAAACGGCACGCAGGAGCGCACCATGATCAACCATCTCAAACAACACTTTGGTTCCCGGCGCACCGGTGGTCACGGAGGCCTAGACATTGCGCGGCATATCGGCCCCGGGTTGCTCGTCACCGTCGGCTTTATCGACCCGGGCAACTGGGCCTCCAATATGGCCGCGGGCTCGCAGTTTGGCTACGCGCTGCTGTGGATCGTCACGCTGTCCACGATTATGCTCATCGCGTTGCAGCACAACGCGGCGCACCTGGGCATCGCCACGGGCACCTGTCTTGCCGAGGCCACGACGCGCCACCTCCCCCGCATCGTGGGACGCGCGGTACTCGCCAGCGCCTATCTCGCGACCATCGCCACCGCCATGGCCGAAGTCCTGGGCGGTGCAATCGCGCTTCAAATGCTCTTTGGCCTGCCCGTACGCGGCGGCTGCATCATCGTCGCGGCGGCATCGATTGCCATGCTCATGACAAGCTCCTACAAACGCGCCGAACGCTGGATCATCGCCTTCGTGGGCGTGGTAGGACTCTCGTTTTTGGCCGAGCTCACGCTAGTCAAGGTCGACTGGCCGCAGGCCGCCGCAAGCTGGATCACACCCAGTATGCCCACCGGCTCGGCCGCGATTATCGTAAGTGTCCTAGGCGCGGTCGTTATGCCCCACAACCTCTTCCTGCACTCCGAGGTCATCCAATCCATGCACTTCGAAGGCCAAGGCGAGCAGGTTATCGAGGAACGTCTGCGCTACGAGCTCTTCGACACGCTCTTTTCGATGGGCGTGGGCTGGGCGATCAACTCGGCCATGGTCATCCTGGCCGCAACGACCTTCTTTACGCACGGCATTGTCGTAGACGACCTCGCCGTCGCAGCGGACACGCTCTCCCCCATTCTGGGCCCGGCAAGCTCGACCATCTTTGCGGTAGCGCTACTGTTCACGGGACTATCGAGCAGTGTGACGGCGGGCATGGCGGCGGGTACCATCGCCGCGGGCATGTTCGATGAGGAATACGACATCCACGACCGACATTCCTCGATCGGGGTGGCGGCCTGTTTCGCCGGCGCAGTGGCGGCGTGTCTGGCCGTCCCAAATCCTTTTGAAGGTCTCATCTGGAGTCAGGCACTGCTGTCGCTTCAGCTGCCGATTACGGTCTTTGTGCTCATACGGCTCACCAGCTCACGCCGTGTCATGGGCAAATACGCCAACCCGCGCCCGCTCAACGCGCTGCTCGTAGGGATCGGCGTCATCGTGACGATTCTTGATGTCGTGTTGTTGACAGGGATGTAATGGGGCGGGGCACCTACCCAGGCAAACGTCTCGATCTGTAACATCTAGACACGCTTTTGATGTCTAGATGTTACAGATCGAGATTATTCCGAGGGACAGCTCCGTTTGTCTCAATCTGTAACACATAGACCCCGTTTTCACTGCTAGATGTTACAGATTGAGATCTTCTGCCGGACGGTTTTGGTTTGTCTTGATCTGTAACAAGTGGACCCAATTTCCGCTTCTAGATGTTACGGATTAAGACAAAAAGTCGGCCGGACTCACGACAGGCAGGATCGGCTAACAGCAGCCGTGATCCCTTGGGGACGGATAAATCAAAAGGGTCCCGGCCGGAATATCCAGCCGGGACCCTTGGACAGAGCTCTGTATGGCTAATCGCCGTGTGTCTACGAGTTACTCCTCGACGAGCTCAAACTCATCGGGGCCGACGCAGCAGACCGGGCATACGTAGTCCTCGGGCAGCTCGGGCGTGTCGACCTCAACCTCGTAACCGCAAACGGTGCACACAAACTTATACGTCTTCTTCTCCTCAGCCATGATGTTCTCCTCTCGAACGTGACTGCTGGTGTACTTGCTTATTAGTATATATTCTCAATAACATAATGCAAGTATTTTTAGAACATTTCTAGCCTTGATACGACGAGGCCTTGATTATCGACTTTATCCGAACACCTCCCACATTCATCCGCACATGTGCGGA
>CAJMPF010000136.1 GCA_905215195.1 uncultured bacterium
TAAAAGGGTCATGAGGAGCGCGTTTTGCCGAAGGCCTTAAGCACCGCCGTCACGGGACCAGGCTGGAAACGTCGGCGCACATCGTCGAGACGCTCGGGAATATCGATGTGCTGTGGGCAGTGGCGCGCGCATTTGCCGCACTTGACGCAATTGCTCACGAGCTTGGGCTCGCTCGTGCGCACCGCACTCGCCGTAAAGTATTGCGACAGCCCCGTAAACCAGCTGTGCGCATAGCTCGCGTTGTAGGCGGCAAAGCAGCCGGGAATGTTGATACCCTTGGGGCATGGCATGCAGTAGCCGCATCCCGTGCAGGGCACACGGTTCGATTTCTCAAACTCCATCAACACGCGCGCAATCGTGTCGAGCTGGTTGGCAGTCATCGAATTCGGCAACGCGAGGTCTGCCAGTGACGAATTCTCATCCACCTGCGCGATATCGGTCATACCCGAAAGCAGCATCGTCACCTGAGGATGATTCCACACCCACGAAAGACCCCAGGCGGCAGGAGTGCGCAAATGCGGGTCACGGGCACTATCGAGCACAGCGCGGGCCCGTGGCGGCAGCTTGCCCGCTAAACGCCCGCCCAGCAGCGGCTCCATCACAAACACCGCGAGGCCTCGCTCGGCGGCGGCCATGAGCCCCGCTGTTCCCGCCTGATATCGCTCTCCAGCGTAATTGTACTGGATCTGGCAAAAGTCCCACTCATACGCATCGAGCATCGTCAGGAAATCCGCCGCGCTGCCGTGGTACGAAAAACCAATCTGGCGAATGCGCCCCGAAGCCTTTTGGCGCGCAATCCAGTCCTCGATGCCCAGTGCCACCACACGTTCCCACTGGGCGGGCGAGGTAATGTTATGCATGAGGTAATAGTCGATATGGTCGGTCCGCAGGCGCCGCAGTTGCTCATCGAAGAACCGGTCGAAATCCTCCGCGCACTTGCACGAAGCATGCGGCAACTTGGTCGCCAGCAACACCCGGTCACGCAGCCCCAAGCGCTCAAGCGAGGCGCCCACGCACGCCTCGTTACCGGGATAGAGATACGCGGTGTCCAGATAATTAATCCCCTGCTCCACCGCACGGGAAATGATGGCATCGGCTGTCTTCGCATCCGGACGTCCCGGCGCACCGGGAAACCTCATGCAGCCCAGACCCAGAGCAGATATTCGGTTACCGCTTTTGGGGTCAACGCGGTATTGCACGGACCCTCCCTTCGCCATCAGCGCCCCGGCAAGGCGAAACACAATGGTCACGCAGCCGAAACATCGTGGAATCGCAATCGAGAACGTATCGTAACGCAGCAGAAATCGAGCCGTCACGGCACCGCTTTAACATCAGCAAAAAGCCCGATGAAAGGAGCCGGGCATGACCACGCGCATGTCTTTGCGGTCTGCCCCGCAGCGTAACGTCCAGGCAAACGTTTCTTTTTTATAACAGCCGCCCCGCGCACCCATCAATCACCCCGGCAGCATACAATCCATCAGGCGCCCCTTACGCGGGCGCCTTTTATATGGGGAGATGATTCACATGCAGATCAACAAGGTCGCCTTTATCGGCAAGGGCGGCGTCGGCCTGCTCTACGGCAGCATGATTGCCAAGGCCCTCGGCAATGACGCCGTCCAATACGTTATGGATGACGCCCGTTTTGAGCGTCACGCGGGCGATGCGCTCACCGTCAACGGAAAGCCTTGCGATCTCACGTCCGTCCGTGCCAGCGAGGCAGCGCCCGCCGATCTGGTCATCCTGACGGTCAAGACCACCGGTCTCGACCAAGCACTCAAGACTATGGAGCGTGTCGTGGGGCCCAACACGCTCATCGCCTCGCTGTGCAACGGCATTACGAGCGAGCAAAAGATTGCCGAACGCTTTGGCTGGGAGCATACCGTTCTTGGTATCTGCCAGGGCATGGACGCCGTGTTCCTCAACGGCGCGCTCACCTTTACCAATGCGGGCGAAATCCGCTTTGGCGCGGCGGCCGGCACGGACCCCGCAACCATCACCGCGATCGACGAGCTCTATACGCGCTGCGGCATCGCCTATACCGTCGAGCGCGATATTGCGCACCGCATGTGGGCCAAACTCATGCTCAACGACGGCATCAACCAGACCTGCATGGCCTACGGCGGGACCTACGGAAGCGCCACGGAGCCGGGCTCCGAGCAGCGTCGCTGCTTTGTTTCCGCCATGCGCGAAACGCTTGCGGTCGCCAACGCCGAGGGCGTTGAACTGACCGAGGCAGACCTGACGCAAATGGTGCACCTCATCGAGGGAATCGACCCCGCCGGTATGCCCTCGATGGCTCAAGACCGCATCGCAAGGCGCAAAACCGAGGTTGATGAGTTCGCGGGCACCATCTGCCGCCTCGCAGCCAAACACGATATCCAGGCACCGCAAAACGAGTGGCTCTATCGGCGCATCCGCGATATCGAGAAAAGCTGGTAGCGCCGACGCGCCGCATTCAACAGCCTTAACAGCAAAACCGCCGCAAGGGAACCTTTCCCCTGCGGCGGCCTTCATCTTCGTCTATGACCGGCGGCCGATCTCACAACAGCTAGCGTTGCGACCCCGGCACCTCGTCCTCATCGTCGCGGCAAAGAACCACGCCTGCGCTTCCCAGCAGCGTGGCCGCGATCAGCGCGCCGACCACGATAGGAGCAGCCCCGCATGTCCCCTGCATGCCCGCGACGAGCGCGGCCGTGGGACCAAGGCAGCCAAGCATCAACGCGACGGCGGCAACGGCAATATCTCGAGCATTCACAAGACCACTTCCTCCAAGAGAAAGACCTTATTTCTCAAGAACCAGTGTGCCCCGCATCCATACGCCCAGCGTACCGCCACGGTAAGGGCTCTGTTAACTCAAACGCATACATAGAACGGACGTCCTTACGTTGCCCTAAAGCTCGGTAAAGACGCCCGTCCGCCAAATATCCGTGATGCAGAAAACTACCAGCCAGTGTAGTAGTCGGTGGTTCCGGCTGCGCAGCCGGAGTCATAGACCTTGCACTCGCCCTTGGAACCGGTAAACGTGGAGCCCTGAGCCTTATCGCCCGCGGCCACGACGTAGTAACCATCAGAATCGCGCCAAAAGCCCTCGGAATCCTGCGTCCATTCGCCCGTGCGGTGGTGATACAACACGTTGCTGCTGTAATAAGTCTCGCGGCGGCCATTATAGTTATTGACGCCGCTCGAACGCGTCAGGCCCGAGCCGTTCGCGTAATACGCAGCAGACGCGTAAGACGAGCCGGAGCCGGCATTGTAATACGAAGCCTGAACGGCCTCAGCAGCCTCGGCTTTGGCCGCGGCAGCCTCGAGCGCCTCGCGCTTGGCATCCTCAAGCGTAGAGCGAAGCTCGTCGAGCTCGGTCGACTTGGCGTCGACCTCCCCCATCGTCAGCAGGCTACCCGCGCCGTCGATGCATTCTTGAAGCACGGCGCGCTCGTCATCGGTGGCATAGTCACCATACATGTTCATGATAATTTGAGCGCGAACTTCCAAAGAGTCGCGCTTGGCCCCCATGGAGGCGTTCCACTCCTGCATGGAGCCAAAACCGTCGCCGCGATAATCGACGGGCTGCATCAACGTGGTCTCGGAGGGCGCGGACCCAACCGCGTCGGACAGCGTCGCCGCGTGGGCCTCGGTTACGCCGGCGCCCACCAAAAGCGCCACGGCAAGCGTGGCAGAAAGGGCGGCGGCCTTCGGTTTTCGTGAATCAATCCTCATGTAGCTGGAAACCTCCGTAGTGCGTTTTTGCTGCGTTTGAGCTGTGTATGATTCGATCGCGCTGCATAGTACCCCGAGCAAATCGCGACCTGCGGTTTTACTCAAAAGGCGCACGTCAATTGCGTAAAACTCACATCCTCTCAACAGGAGTTTTCCACAACTCGAATGCATAAAGCGTGCCAAAAACCCTGTTTTTGCACCCTCTCTATGCAAAAAAGGCGCCTGTGCGACCATTGTTCGCACAGGCGCCTTGAGCAGGCATTTTATGCAGTTATACCTATCGAGTCGCAAGGGGTCCTTGCACAAGTCGCCTTACTCGTCCAGCGCGGCGAAGGCCTGCTTCAGATCCCAAATGATATCCTCGGCATTCTCGGTACCGATGGAAAGACGGATCGTGGAGGACGTGATGTTCTGCTCGGCGAGCTCCTCGGCAGAGAGCTGGGAGTGCGTGGTGGTAGCCGGGTGCACGACAAGCGACTTGACGTCGGCCACGTTGGCGAGCAGCGAGAAGACCTGCAGGTGGTCGATGAACTTCCAGGCAGCCTCCTGACCACCCTTGATCTCGAAGGTGAAGATCGAAGCGCCGCCGCGGGGGAAGTACTTCTGATAGAGCTCATGGTCGGGGTGCTCGGGCAGGCTCGGGTGGTTCACCTTGGCGACGTGGCTGTCACCAGCCAGGAACTCAACGACCTTCTTGGTGTTCTCGACATGGCGGTCAACGCGCAGCGACAGGGTCTCGGTGCCCTGGAGCAGGATCCAGGCGTTAAACGGGCTGATGCAAGCGCCCTCGTCACGCAGCAGGATGGCGCGGACATAGGTCGCGAAGGCGGCGGGACCGGCAGGCTCGGCAAACGAGACGCCATGGTAGGAGGGGTTGGGCTCAGCGATCTGGGCGTACTTTCCGCTCGCCTTCCAATCGAAGTTACCGCCGTCGACGATCACGCCGCCCAGCGAGGTACCGTGACCGCCGATGAACTTGGTTGCGGAGTGGACGACGATGTTGGCACCATGCTCCAGCGGACGGAACAGATACGGGGTGCCGAAGGTGTTGTCGACGACAACCGGCAGACCGTGCTTCTTGGCGATCTCGGAGATGGCGTCGATGTTGGGGATGTCGGAGTTGGGGTTGCCGAGCGTCTCGAGATAGATGACCGTGGTGTTGTCCTTGATGGCACCCTCGACCTCTTCCAGGTTATGGGCATCGACAAAGGTGGTCTCGACGCCAAACTGGGAGAGCGTATGCTCCAGTAAGTTGTAGGAGCCACCGTAGATGGTCTTCTGGGCGACCACGTGGTCACCGGCCTGGGCGAGGGCCTGAAGGGTATAGGTGATGGCAGCAGCGCCGGAGGCGACGGCGAGACCTGCCACGCCACCCTCGAGTGCGGCGATACGATCCTCGAAGACGCCCTGGGTGGAGTTGGTCAGACGGCCGTAGATGTTGCCGGCGTCTGCCAGACCGAAGCGGTCCGCAGCGTGCTGGCTGTTGCGGAACACATAGGAAGTGGTCTGGTAGATGGGCACGGCGCGGGAATCGGTTGCGGGATCGGCCTGCTCCTGGCCAACGTGAAGCTGCAGGG
>CAJMPF010000137.1 GCA_905215195.1 uncultured bacterium
CACCGCCGGGCGCCACGACGACGCGCTCGCCATCGTGCACCAGGTCGGCAATCTCGAACATCGGGGTCTGCGTCTCGGGATCGAGCTCCCGCACCACGGTACCCATAGGGACCTTGAGAATCAGGTCCTCGCCGCTCTTACCGTTACGACGGGCACCCTGTCCGTGCGTGCCGCGCTCGGCGCGGAAGTGATGCTTAAAGCGGTAATCGATCAGCGAAGACAGCTGAGCATCGGCCTGAATGACGACATTGCCGCCACGACCGCCGTCGCCGCCATCGGGGCCGCCCTTGGGAACAAATGCCTCGCGCCTAAACGACATGCATCCGGCTCCGCCGTCGCCGCCGCAAACGTTAATTCGGCTGATATCGGTGAACTGTGACAACAGAATCGCCTCCTACAAAAAAGAGGGAGACCCTTGAATCCTAAAACTCAAGTGCCTCCCACATATGTGCTCTATGAAGGGTGAATTACGCGTTCGCGAGCGGGCGTACGCTGACCCTGTGCTTGATACCCTTGTGGAACTCAACGGTACCGTCGACCAGCGCGAACAGCGTGTCGTCCTTACCACGGCCAACGTTCTCACCCGGGTGGATGTGCGTGCCGTGCTGACGGACGAGAATCGTGCCCGTGGTTACCGTCTGGCCGGCATAGCGCTTCGTGCCAAGGCGCTGACCGCGGGAGTCACGGCCATTACGGGAGGAACCGAGTCCTTTTTTGTGTGCCATTGTGTATACCTACTCTTTCGTTACGAGTGTAATCTACTCGGCGACGGGAGCCTCGGCAACAGCCTCGGCCTCTGCCTTGACAGCCTTCTTGGCGCGGGAGGTAGCCTGAACCTTCACGATCTTCAGCTTGGTGAGCTGCTGACGGTGACCCTTCAGACGACGATAGCGCTTACGCTTGTGGAACTTGAAGACCAGCTGCTTCTCGCCCTTGAACTGCTCAACGATCTGAGCGGTAACCTTGGCCTTGGCCAGCTTGTCGGGATCGGTGACGATCTTCTTACCATCGTTGAGGAAGATAACCGGCAGGGTGACCTTGTCGCCCTCATTGCCCTCGATCTTCTCAACGGTGATGACATCGTCGGTGGCGACCTTGTACTGCTTGCCGCCCGTGTTAACGATTGCGTACATGTTTACTTGCCCTTCATGCATCAGTTAGTGCAACAGCCGAATATAGTAGCAGGCGAAAATACCCCCGTCAACGAGTATGTGGAGCAAATCCACAAGTTCGCACAGGTATGGGGCTGACGAGTCGGCCCTCGTCGTCCTCGCATGCTTGATTCTGACGCTCGACATCGTAGGAGCAGATGGTCACGAGGTCTTGCATACCGGTGGAAACAATAGGTGCATCCACGCCCGGGGTCAAGCCCTGCAACAAAACATCAGCCGCAGAAAGCAAGATTTCCGGACGCATGGAGCCCTCGTTGTCGGCATGGGTGTCGAGCATGAGCACCAAATGGTCCGGGCGCTCCCCCGCCGTGAGCTCATAGCCCACGAGCGTGTGATCCAAATCTAAGCGCTTGCTCTTTTTGCCGCGCGCGTAGTCGATGCCATGGTCCGCGCGCAGCGTGTCGATCGCACGGCGCACCTCATCGGCGCTTACGGGCGCCTCGGGATCCAGATGCAGGTCGATGCGATACGACAGGCGCGTGAGCTGCGCCGTCAATGCCGGCGTGCGCACGTCGATGTACGCCGCCTCGATGGGCGCCAGATCGGCCGGAGACGCCGCAGCCAGGCGCTCAAACGCCTCGTCGAGCGCCACGAACTCGGTCATAAACAGGTCATACCACTCGCAGGTCGACGACGTACCCACCGGTAGCGCCGAAGAGAAGCCCACGCGCATGTGCGGGGAGAAGCCCTGCGTGACGGCATAGGGAAGTCCCGCACGGCGCACGATGCGCTCAATGGTATGGATTACTTCGAGATGGCCCAGGTACTTAAGGCGATCGCGCTTGCCATAGCGAACACGAAGTCTAAAGAGCGTGGGGTTATCGGTCAGGCGCTCACTCATGCGCGATCACCCATCAATACATTCTTGACGTGGAGCGTGGGGCAGATTCCGCAGCCGGTGCACGACGTGCGGGTGCAGTCGGGAGTCGTGACGCCCTCGAGCGAGCGACGGTACTCGCGTTCGAGGAAGCCGCGCGTGCAGCCGGGGCTCACATGCTCCCACGGCAGGCGCCAATCCAACTCGTAGGGCAGGTGCACGAGCTCATTGAGGTCGATGCCGTTTTTGGCAGCAGCCTCCTTCCAGTTATCGAGCGAGAAATGCTCTACCCAGGCGTCAAAGCGAGAGCCCGCGCGCCAAGCATCGATGATAACGGGCGTCATGTCGCGACCGGCGCGGGACAGCGCGGCCTCGATGAGCGAGGTCTCGGCATCGTGGTAATGCACGCGGACGGCACGGTTGCGAACACTTGTGACAAGCAGCTTCTGGCGACGCTTGACGTCGTCGTAGTCGAGCTGCGGGCACCACTGAAAGGGCGTTGCGGCCTTGGGGATAAACACCGAAACCGAGATGGAAACCGAGATCGAGCCGCGACGAGCCTTGGGCACCACGGAACGACCGAGCTCCAGCACGTGATCGGCCAGATTGGCGATGGCCACGATGTCCTCGTCACGCTCGCCGGGAAGGCCCATCATAAAGTAGAGCTTCATGCGGTTCCAGCCGGCCTCGAAGGCCGCCTTGGCCGCACGGTCCAAGTCCTCCTCGGTCACGTTCTTGTTAATGATGTCGCGCATGCGCTGGCTGCCGGCCTCGGGCGCGAACGTCAGGCCGCCCTTCTTTTCGCCAGCAACCGACTCGGCCATATCCACGCCAAACGAATCCAAGCGCTGCGAGGGAATGGACACGCGAATGCCCGTATCTTCCAGACGGCGGTTAAGGCGACCGAGCACATCACGGATGCAGGAGTGATCGGTGGTCGAAAGCGAGGTAAGCGACACCTCGTCATAGCCGGTCTTTTCCAGGCCCTGAATCACCGACGAGACGATCTGGTCGGCCGAGCGCTCGCGCACCGGGCGATACGTCATGCCGGCCTGACAAAAACGACAGCCGCGGGCGCAGCCGCGCAGAATCTCGATCGACAGGCGATCGTGAACGAGCTGCGCGTAGGGCACGCACGACTGCGACAGCGGATTCGTGGCGCCGAAATCCTCGACGACGCGCTTGTAGACCACGGTCGGCGCATCCTTGCCTTCACGCGGCACGGTGTAGCCATGCGGCGAGCAGGGCTCGTCGTGACGAACCTCATAGAGCGACGGCACGTAGTTGCCGGCAATGGATGCAAGCTGCTCGACAATCTGCGCGCGCGGGACCCCTTCGTCACGCAGGCGGCGATGCAGCTGGCAGGTCTCGAGCAGCGATTCCTCGCCCTCACCGATGAGGATGGCATCGAAGAAGGCCGCGTACGGCTCGGGGTTGTACACCGAGGGGCCGCCGGCGATGATGATGGGGTCGTCTTCACCTCGGTCGGCCGCTAACAGCGGAATGCCAGCGAGGTCGAGTGCCTCGAGGAAGTTCGTCACCGCCATCTCGTGCGGCACATGCAGACCGACGATATCAAACGAAGCGACCGGCGCTGCACCCTCGAGCGAGAGCAGCGGAATGCCTGCCTCGCGCATGGCGTCACCCATATCGGGCCACGGCACATAGCCACGCTCGCAGGAGATGCCATCGGCCTGGTTAAGGATGTTGTAGAGGATGGCGATGCCCTGGTTGGGCAGACCAACCTCGTACACATCCGGGTAGATCAGGCAGCAACGGTAGTCGGCATCGGCCTTGGAAAGCGTGCCCCACTCGTGATCGATATAGCGACTCGGCTTCTCGACCTTGGCGAGCAACGGCTCAATTAAATGAAAACAATCTTGGTACGGAACGCGCAACGGAAAACCCCTAAGCAGCGAGATCAGATGCGTCCTCAAAGGGACCCATGGGACGAGTAGCGCCCGCGACCGTGGTCACCAGATTGCGAACGCGGGAGAACGTGGCAGTGACCACCTCGTTGGCACGGCTGTAGTCGACATCGCGCTCGTAGAGCGAAACGAGCGCACGGCCCATGCCATAGGTGCCCGCGGCAGCAGTGAGCGCCTTGACGGCAAACCCAATATGCGGCGTCTGCTTGACGAGCGCGCGGGTGACCGCGCGGATCACCAAGCCGCCGGCAAGCACGCCCGCGACCTCGTAGCCGCGCTCGGGCTTAATGCCGCGTCCAAAGACGGCAGCGAGCTCAAAGAGCATGCCCACCTGCGCCAGCGCCATAACGGGATAATCGGCGCCCGGCAAAAACACCAGCGCACCGGTCGCCATATTGGTGAGCGCGCACGAGGTGATGATACGATTGGCCGCCGCGATGCGCATGAAGGCAAAGTTCGCTGCGAAAGCCGTTTCCTTATCGGTGCGATCGAGAATCCAGCGGGCAAGCGTCTCGGGCAGATACGTCTTATCGGTTGCCGCTACCACGCCAAGCATGGGCGTGGACTCCTCGATAAACGGCACCTCCACAGCAGACTCGGCGAGCACGCACACGGGGGCGCCGGCAATCACGAGTTCCTGCACGGCGCTCTCAAGGCGGTCAGACCCGCACGAAAGCACCAGCACCACATCGGTATCGGTCTTTGGAGCTATTCGCTCCTCCCCCAGACGCTCGACGCGCACAATGCCCGAGGTCGTCTGCGGCACAAAGGCGTCACGCACCGTCTCGGCCAGAAAGCGCGAGGCGGACGAATCCAGATAGACCGAGACGCGCACCGGCGTATCGGAATCCTTCTTAACGGACGCGCCCATCTTAAAAGCGCGGGTCAGCTTATCTACGGGAATTTTCATAGCAAACCCCTCCAGCGGTTACGCGGCGCCCGAACGATGCCGCCATATGGATTGTACGATACCCACCGTCAGCAGCTGAATCATCATCGAAGACGAACCGAAGCTAATAAACGGTAGCGGAATACCGGTAATCGGCATCATGCCGATGCACATGCCGATGTTTTCGAAGGTCTGGAACGCCCACATGCCAACGATGCCAACACACGAAAGACGCAAAAACAGAGACTCGCACTTAAAGGCAACGCGGATCGTCGAGAAGATGAGCAGCACGTACAAGCACAGCAGCAAAAAGGAGCCGCAGAAGCCAAAGGTCTCGGACAAAAAGGCAAAGACGAAGTCGGTGTGGAACTCGGGCAGAAAGCCACCGACAGACTGCGTCGCATGGCCCAGACCTTTACCGAAAAAGCCACCCGATCCAACCGCGATGAGCGATTGCTGCAAGT
>CAJMPF010000138.1 GCA_905215195.1 uncultured bacterium
GAGCGACTGGCCGGCGGACTGCAGCATGCAGAACAGCGCAACCACCAAGATGGGCGTGTTTACCGTCGAAAGCGAGAGCAGGAACAGGGCGCCGGTCATGAGGGCCAGGCCGACGATCGAGATGACACGCGGACCGAACTTGTCGAACACCACGCCGGAGATAGGGCTGATGATGATGCCCACCGCCGCGGCGGGAAGCATGGCCATGCCGGTTTCGAAGGCCGAAGCGCCAAGCGAGGTTTGCAGCAGCAACGGCAACAGCGTGTTGGTGACCAGGCATGCGGCGTTGATGAGCGTGACGATGATGGCGGCCACGCGGAACTCGCGCGTCTTGAGCGTGCCCAGTTGAAGCAGCGGGTCCTCGATTTTGCCCTGGCGTACGACGAACAGCACCAAGCACACGACACCCGCGACGATCGAGCCGAGCACCACGGGGTTGCCCCAACCCATCGACGAGGCGCTCGAGAACCCGTAGAGAAGTCCGCCGAAGGCGATGGTGGAGAGGACGACCGAGGACAGGTCGAGCTTGGGGTTCTTCAGCTCGCCCACGTTTTTCAGCATGAACACGCCCAGCACCAGCACGAGAATTGCGAGGGGGACGATGGCGCCGATCATGGTGCGCCAGCCGTACGTGTCGATCACCGCACCGCCTACGACGGGGCCGACCGCGGGACCCGCCGACATGACGATGCCCGCCATGCCCATAGCCGTTCCTCGTTTCTCGACGGGGAACACCAGCATGGGAACCACCGAGACAAGCGGCATGAGCACGCCTGAGCCCGCCGCTTGCAACACGCGACCGATGATGAGGAACAGGAAATCAGGGGCTGCGGCGCACAGCAGCGTGCCCAGCGCGAACACCAGCGTCGCCCCGAAGAATAGCGCGCGGGTGCTGAACTTGTCGATAAGGAACGCCGAAACGGGGACCATGATGCCGCTCACCAGCGGGTATATGGACATGATCCACTGGGCAGTCGAGGCATCGATGGCGAAATCGGACATGATGACCGGCAGCGCAGGCGACATCACCGTTTGGTTCAGTAGCGCCAAGAAGGCACCCAGGACGACGACCGCGACGATGCGGATCTGGGTACCGGTAATGCGCCCATTGGCGGGCGCGACCGTACAATTATCAGACATAAGCTTCCTTCGTATCTATTCGATTCTTCGCCGAAGGCGCGCCGGCCCACGGGCGAAATAACATGCACGTGCTATGCGTGCATCAGATACGACAGGAAGAAAGCGGCTGCTCAGAGCGCACTTGGGGAACAACAGGAGAGGCCCCGTATACCAGGGGCCGCCGAATTGCGATGTATGCTTTGGTCAAATCCTTCATAGCGGGGAGGTATTTTAGCAGCCGTCTTCGCCCCTTTCAAGGGATGTAACCCAGACGTTGATTTTCTTCACCGAGGCGCCATCGTTGACGGGTGGCGTGCTTCTCTATCGCCACACCGCGGGGCGAGGGAACGCCGCGGCGAGCTTGTACATCGGCTATGTGTGCAGCTGCGAGCGTGTCGCCGGCGCGCGCTGGGCGCCAGTCCGATCCGGCCGACTCTTGCCGACGGTCGGTCGCCGTCCTCCTCCATCTCCGCCTGCTCTGTTTTTGCTCGGCTCCCTTGTCGCATCATGGACGGACGAGAATTGAGCGAAGGCGGTACGTATGAACATCCAGATATTCGGCACGAAGAAAAGCTTCGATACTAAGAAGGCGCAGCGCTATTTCAAGGAACGTCGTGTGAAGTTCCAGTTCATCGACTTGAAGGAAAAGGGGATGAGCAAAGGCGAGCTCGAAAGCGTGGCGCGCGCCGTCGGCGGGATCGACGCTGTGATCGATCCAAAGGCGAAAGATGCCGACACGGTTGCGCTCGTACAGTATCTTGCTGCCGACCAGAAATTCGAAAAGGTGCTCGATAACCAGCAGATTCTTCGTGAGCCCATCGTTCGCAACGGCCGCCAGGCAACCGTTGGCTACGAGCCTGACGTGTGGAAGGGCTGGGAATAAAGCGGCTGGGAATAAAGCGAAGCGCCCACGCCCGTGGTTTTATCCACGGACGCGGGCGCTTGCGTAAGACGTCTCTTGTCGTTTGAGTGGAGCGCCCCGGCGGCGCTGAACAACGCGCCCCGGTGACGTGGCTCGGGGCTCTTTGTGCCGCACATCTATGAGAGGAGATATTTGATGCGCATGGGCGCTACTCCATGTAGCCACCCTGAATGGCGGAAACTGCATGCTCGGTAAAGAACTTGAGCGTGCCGGAGGTGTAACGATTAGCCTTGGGCTTCCAAGCGGCGCGACGCTCGGCCAGGACGGCGTCGACCTCGGCCGGCTCCATCTCCTTGCCGGCGATGCCCACAATAGACAGCGAGCGCTCGGGGATGTTGATCTGGATAAGGTCGCCCTCCTCGATCAGGGCAATCGGGCCGACCACGGCAGCCTCGGGCGAAACGTGACCGATAGCCGGGCCCTTGGAGGCGCCGGAGAAGCGGCCATCGGTGATAAGGGCAATGCTCGCACCCAGCTCGGGATCGCTGGCGATAGCCTCGGTGGTGTAGAACATCTCGGGCATACCGGAACCCTTGGGGCCCTCGTAGCGAATGATAACGGCATCGCCGGGCTTGACCTCGTGCGTCAGGACGGCGTGGATAGCGTCCTCCTCGCAGTCGAACGGACGCGCCTTAAGCGTGGCCTGGAACATCTCGCGCGGAACAACCGTGTGCTTGACGACGGCGCCCTCGGGAGCAAGGTTGCCGTGGAGGATGGCGATGGAGCCGTCGGTACCAAAGGCCTGGTCAAACGGGCGAATGATGTCCTCGCGCTTGAGGTTCCACTTCTCCAGGTAGCGGCCGCACTTCTCGTAGTAACCGTTGTTCTTAAGGTCCTCGAGGTTTTCGCCGAGGGTCTTGCCGGTGACGGTCATGACATCGAGGTGGAGCATCGACTTGATCTCCTCCATGATGCGCGGCACGCCGCCCGCATAGTAGAAGAACTGCGCCGGCCACTCACCTGCGGGGCGAACGTTGAGCAGGTAGTGGGCGCCACGGTGCAGGCGATCGAAGTCGTCGGCGGACATCTCGATGCCAAACTCGCGGGCAATCGCGGGGATATGCAGCAGCGAGTTGGTGGAGCCCGAAATGGCACCGTGGACCATAATGAGGTTCTCGAAGGACTCCTTGGTCACGATGTCGCGCGGGCACAGGTTGTGTTCGGAGAGCCACACGGACTGACGGCCGGCCTCGCGCGCAAACTCACGCAGATCGGAGCTGGTTGCGGGCAGCAGGGCCGTGCCGGGGAGCATAAGGCCCAGGGCCTCGGCGGTAACCTGCATGGTCGACGCGGTGCCCATAAACGAGCAGGCACCGCAGCTGGGGCATGCGTTGTGTTTGGCAAACTCAAGCTCCTCGCGGGAGATCTCGCCGCGCTCGTAGCGGGCAGAAATCGCGCCGAGCTGTTCCAGGGTCAACAAATCGGGACCGGCATCCATGACACCGCCGGTAACGACGATGGAGGGGATGTTGATGCGGCCCATGGCCATGAGGTTCGCAGGCAGGCCCTTATCGCAGCTGGCGACAAAGACACCGGCGTCGAACGGGGTGGCCTTGGCATGGATCTCGATCATGTTGGCGATCATGTCGCGGCTGGGCAGCGAGTAGTTGATGCCGTCGTGGCCCTGTGCCTCGCCATCGCAGATATCGGTGCAGAAGTAACGGGCACCGTGACCGCCAGCCTCGGCAACGCCAGCACGGACCTCCTCGACCAGCTCAAACAGGCCGGCAGAACCCGGGTGCGAGTCGCCGAACGTCGACTCGATAATGACCTGCGGCTTGTCCAGATCCTCGATGGACCAGCCAGAGCCCAGACGCAGCGGGTCCATCTCGGGGCTGATGGTGCGAAACTTGCCGGAACGCGGCTGCAGCTTGGCAACCAGGTCGGCTGCCTCCTGCTGAATCTGTGCCTTGGTCTTCTCGTCCATGATGCTCTCCTCTTTTGATTTGAACGGTTATACCAATCGTTGGTTAATGAATCAGGTGTAAATGGGTACCGAGCGATGCACTCGGCAAAAGATGCTTAGCTACGCGAACTAGGCGAAGAACGAAATCACCAGGGCGCAGGCAAGACCCGAAAGGCCGATGAGCGTCTCCATAACGGTCCAGGACTTGAGGGTGGTCTTCTCGTCAATCTCCAGGAACGAGGAGCACATCCAAAAGCCGGCATCGTTGACGTGCGAGAGGGCCGTGGCACCGCCGCAGATAGCACGCATGGCGGCCGAGCACGCAACCAACGACCAGGTCGTCTGTATCAAAGAGCTCTGCGACGAATCCGAGCGCCTGGCCGAGGCCGGTGAGGATTACTCCGCCGCCGACACCGCGTTCCACAATGCCATTGCCGAGAGCTCCGGAAACCTCGTTGTTCCCCGCCTGATGGGCGTGTTCAAGGCATCCGTCCCCCTCTTTATCGACGTGACTGGCAAAAAGCTCGTCGAGGAAACTATCCGCACGCACCGCGATGTGGCCGACGCCATCGCCTCGCGCAATCCCACCGCCGCGCACGACGCGATGTATCTGCACCTGGTGTATAACCGCAACATGATCGCAGAGAGCACGCAGGAACAGAGCGAATAAACGTCCGCGCGGCAGGGGCTTTTCTGCCGTTCACCTTTTAAAAGTGAACGTTCACCTGATTTTAGGAAATAAGGGGTGCCTGTTGCGCCGCTTCTCCTATACTGAGCTTGTACTAAAAGTAAGATAAATATAGATGAACGTTTCTTTTGAAAGGATCGCTATGTCTGATCTTATGGACAGCTTCCGTCTGGACGGCAAGGTCGCACTGGTAACCGGCGCCACCTATGGCATTGGCATGGCTATCGCCGAGGCGCTCGGAGAGGCTGGCGCCAAGATCGCCTTTAACGCACGTCACGCCGACAAGGTAGCCGAGGCCGAGAAGCACTACCGCGAGCTGGGCTTTGAGGCCCATGGTTACGTGGCAGACGTCACCGACGAGGCCGTCGTTGCCGAGCTCATCGCCAAGATCGAGGCCGACTTTGGCACCACGCCCGACATCCTGGTCAACAACGCCGGCGTTATCCAGCGCACCCCGATGCTCGACATGAGCGCCGAGGACTTCCGCCGCGTCGTCGATATTGACCTCAACGCACCGTTTATCGTGTCCAAGGCCTGCCTGCCCGGCATGATCGCCAAGGGCCACGGCAAGATCATCAACATCTGCTCGATGATGAGCGAGCTGGGTCGCGAGACCATCGCCGGCTATGCC
>CAJMPF010000139.1 GCA_905215195.1 uncultured bacterium
CGAGCAGGGTGTGGCCGTCGACGTGTGCCTGGGTTTTGGCACCGCTTCCAAGGCCGTGGGCATCGATGAGTTCCGCGCGCTGGGCGCCACGGTCAACGTTTGCACCGACGACGGCTCGCTCGGCCCGCACGGTTTTTGCACCGACCCGGCAGCCGAGCTGCTCGGCGAGGGCGGCTACGACTACGTCGCCAGCTGCGGTCCCGCCGTCATTATGAAGAAGGTCGCCGTCGCTGCCGCCGAGGCCGGTGCGTACTGCGAGGTGTCGCTTGAGCGCATGATGAGCTGTGGCTTTGGCGCCTGCAACACCTGCAATGTCGAGACGGTCGACGGTATGAAGGGTGCTTGCATGTGCGGCCCCGTGTTCGATGC
Source organism: uncultured bacterium (assembly GCA_905215195.1). Lineage (GTDB taxonomy): Bacteria > Actinomycetota > Coriobacteriia > Coriobacteriales > Coriobacteriaceae > Collinsella. The sequence continues at coordinate 370 of CAJMPF010000139.1, forward strand.
TTCCAAGGTGGTGGTCTTCTAGTGGGTACCGTGAACATGGCCGTCGATTTCGGCGGCGTCAAGATGCAGAACCCCATCAACACCGCAGCCGGTACCTTTGGTTACGGTTGGCAGTTCCAGAACTTCTTTGATGTTTCCCAGCTGGGCGCCATTACCACCAAGGGTTGCGCTGCCGAGCCCTGGCCCGGCAACCCCGCGCCCCGCATGGCCGAGATTCCCGGCGGTATGATCAACTCCGTGGGCCTTCAGAACCCCGGCGTGGCTGCCTTTGCCCGCGAGTCCGGTCCGTGGCTCGAACAGCTGTCCAAGGACGGCTGCCAGGTCATCTGTCAGGTTGCCGGCCACTCCGTTGACGAGTTTGTCCGCGCGCTCGAGATGTATGTCGAGCTGTGCCCCTGGGCTGCCGGCTACGAGATCAACGTGAGCTGCCCCAATATTGCCGCCGGCGGTGCCGCCATGGGCTCCACGCCCGAGGGCGCCTCTTCCGTTATGGCTGCCTGCCGCAAAGTGACCGATAAGCCGCTGTTCGTGAAGATGGCGCCGGTCAACGTCGCCGAGATCGCCAAGGCCCTCGAGGCTGCCGGCGCCGACGGCCTTTCGGTCATCAACTCTATCCAGGGCATGGCCATTGACGTTCATACACGCAAGTCCCGCGTGGCCAAGCCCAAGGGCGGTCTTTCGGGCCCGCTGTGCCACCACATCGCCGTGCGCATGGTCTGGGAGGTTGCCCAGGCCGTCGATATCCCCATCAACGGTGTCGGCGGTGTCATGACCGGCGAGGATGCGGCTGAGTTTATCCTGGCCGGTGCCACCTGCGTGTCGGTCGGCATGGCCAACTTCGTCGATCCGTGCGCCTCGCTCAAGATCGCGCATGAGCTCGAGGCCTGGGCCGAGTCCCAGGGCGTAAAGGACATCAACGAGCTGGTAGGTGCTTTCGAATGCTAGAGACCGATGCCCGCGACCGCGTAATCGTCGCCCTCGACTGCGATCGTGAGCGTGCGCTCGAGCTCGCCCACGAGCTTTCGGGCCATGCTGTCTGGCTCAAGGTTGGTATGACGCTCTATTACGCCGAGGGTCCCCAGATCGTCAAGACGTTCAAGGACCTGGGCTTTAAGGTCTTCCTTGACCTTAAGTTCCATGACATTCCGCATCAGGTTCGCGGTGCCGCCCGTTCGGCCTCGCTTGCCGGTGCCGACCTGCTCTCGGTTCACGGTTTGGGTTCGGGCGCCATGCTCGCTGCCTGCCGCGAGGGTGCCGAGGAGGCGCGCGAGGACCGCGCCAAGCTCGTCGCCATCACCGTGCTCACGAGCATGAATCAGGATGCCTTGAGCGAGATCGGCGTCGAGTCGCCCGTGGCCGAGGAGGCCGCCCGCCTGGCAAAGCTCGCTCAGGCCAACGGCATCGATGGCATCGTGTGCTCGCCGATGGAGGCTCACGACATGCGTGAGCTGCTGGGCCCTGATGCCCTGATCGTGACTCCGGGTGTGCGTCCGGTGGGTGCCGCCTTAGGCGACCAGTCCCGCGTGGCGACGCCTTCCCAGGCTATCGAGCGCGGCGCGAGCCACATTGTGGTGGGCCGTCCCATCACCGGTGCCGACGATCCGGTTGCCGCCTTTGACGCCATCGTCGCTGAGCTGGTCGAAAACGTCGCGTAAAAGATTCCCCTAAGTCACCACTTTTGGGTCTCATTAGCACAAAATAGCCCCTGTGCCTGCGTAAACTTTCCCATCCTTTGTGTGGAATCGCAGGTCAGGGGCTTAACTTTGAGCGCAGTATATTGCACTTTTTGCGGGTATCGTCTAACCTATGGAGCCGCGATTGGGCATTTTGTACGTTCTACGTGCTAAAATGCCAATTATTGAATCAGATATAACCCAACTATTTGGAGGTACGAATGGCACTCCCTCAGCTTACCGATGAGCAGCGCAAGCAGGCTCTTGAGAAGGCTGCTGCCGCACGTCACGCCCGCGCTGAGCTTCGCGAGCAGATCAAGAAGGGCGAGAAGTCCCTCGAGTCCGTGCTCAACTCCGATGACCCCATCGCTTCCCGCATGAAGGTTTCCACCCTCATCGAGTCTCTCCCTGGTTATGGCAAGGCCAAGGCCGCTAAGATCATGGAGGAGCTCGGTATCTCCGCTACCCGTCGCGTCCAGGGCCTCGGCGTCCGTCAGCGCGAGCAGCTCCTCGAGCAGCTGACCAAATAAGTGAGCGCTCAGGATTCCAAGCTCTTTGTGATTTCTGGACCGTCAGGCGCAGGGAAGGGTACGCTCGTCACTCGTGTGCGCGAGCGCCGCTCGAACCTGGGCCTGACGGTTTCGGCTACCACGCGAGCACCACGCAAAGGTGAGGTCGACGGCGTCAACTACTTTTTTCTGACGCGCGAGGAGTTCGACCGCCGCGTGGCAAACGGTGAGTTTGTTGAGTGGGCCGAGGTCCACGGTAACTGCTACGGCACGTTGGTGAGCGAGGTCACATCCAAGCTCGCCTCTGGCGCATCTCTGATTTTGGAGATCGATGTCCAGGGCGCCCTGCAGGTGAAGGAGCGTTTCCCCGAGGCCGTGCTGATCTTTATCAAGCCGCCTTCGCTTGAGGTGCTCCGCGAGCGTCTAGTCGGTCGCGGTACCGAGACGCCCGAGACGATTGAGCTGCGTATGGCAAACGCCGCCGATGAGCTTGCCCTTGCCGACCGCTACGACGACGTCGTGGTAAATGACGATCTCGACCGCGCGACCGATGAGCTCGTTCGCGTTCTCGATATGCATGAAAGGATCTGAGGTCCGTGTCCGTTGTAAAGCCTTGCATTGACGATCTTCTGGAGAAGACCGATCACAACCGCTTCCTGCTCGCTTCGCTTGCCTCCAAGCGCGCCTGCGACATCAATAGCATGCTGCGTGGCCAGCACAACCGCGTGCTTGCCGTCCAGGATGTCGATGACATCACCATCGGGCTTTCCGGTGCCGACACCATCTCGATGGCTATGGACGAGATTGTCGACGGCGACATCTCTTACGACGAGGCCCGTTACGAGAAGGCGCTCGGCCACAAGGTTGCTGAAGCCTAAATGGCGGCTCGCGTCTGCCTGGTCCACTATCACGAGGTTGGACTGAAGGGTAAGAACCGCGCACATTTTGAGCATATCCTCATGGATAACATCAAGGCGGCCTTGGCCGCCTTTTCCGTGAATGCCGTGTCTCGAATTTCCGGTTATATCCTCGTGACCTTTAACGAGCATCAGGCCGACGAGGCGGCGCGTGTCATTCGCACCGTTCCCGGCGTTGCTCGTGTGTCTTTGGCGTATCACACCAATCGCGACCCTCAGGAGTACTGTGCCGCCGCCGTGAAGGCGCTGCGCGAATTTGGTTCCTTCGATTCGTTTAAGGTGCACGCCAAGCGCTCCAATACCGATTATGAGCTCACCTCGATTGACATCAATCGTCAGGTGGGCGAGGTGCTGTGCGAGGCCTTCCCCGATAAAAAGGTTCAAATGCATGACCCCGATGCGATGGTGCACGTACTGGTGGTCCAGGGTAGCGTTTATGTGTATGCGCGCTCTGAGCGCGGCGTGGGCGGTCTGCCGGTGGGTTCTGCCGGCAAGGTCGTGACGCTGCTGTCGTCGGGTATTGATTCTCCGGTGGCAACCTGGATGCTCGCGCGTCGCGGCGCGGTGTGCGTGCCGGTACATTTCTCAGGTCGTCCGCAGACGCCCGACACGAGCGAGTATTTGGTGCAGGACATCATCCGTGCGCTTGAGCCGGGTGTCCAGATCGGCCGCCTGTACGTGGTGCCGTTTGGCGATTGTCAGCGTGAGATCTCGGTGACCTGCCCCAGCAACCTGCGCGTGATCATGTATCGCCGCATTATGTATTCGGTTGCCGAGCGCATTGCACACATCGAGGGCGCCAAGGCCATCGTGACGGGCGAATCGCTTGGACAGGTTGCCTCCCAAACGCTTGAGAATATCATGGCCGTCAACGAGGCCGTGAAGATCCCCGTGTTCCGTCCGCTCATCGGTTCGGACAAGCAGGAGATCATCGCGCGCGCCGAGGAGATCGGTACGTTCGATATCTCGACTGAGGCCGCTCCCGACTGCTGCACGCTGTTTATGCCGCGTCGTCCCGAGACGCACGCTAAACTCGATGCCGTGCATGAGGCCTGGGAGTTGTTCGATCACGAGGAGATGATCGAGCGCCTACTCAAGCAGACCGAGTACATCGACTTCGAAAGCAACACGTATAAGGCCCCTAAGACCTTAAAACGCAAACATTCGGAGCTTGCTCCGCGTGAGATTTACCAAGATCACGAGTAAATTTGTGCATAGACCGACGATGCTCTTGCATCGTCGGTCTTTTGCTATCTGGGCATTTTGCGGCTAAGTGTTCATTTGCTGACGTGTGCCTGAATAAATGGACAGATTTGTGCAAGGTTTTGGTCAGCTTTTGGTTTGACCGCGAAAACCGGTTTTGAAGCATGGCTGTTGCAGGGCACTTTTCCTGACACGATGTTGTTGGGAGGTTTTGCTATGGCGCAGCGCGAACAACACGAACGGGTCAAAAAGATGGACCGCTGGGCAGGCAAGCTGCTCGGTCATAAGGCTGTGGTGGTGGCGATGCTGGGCGTCATTGCGATGGCGAGCGGCTTGGCGATGGCGAACCTTGGCGGCGGTGCCGGCGGTGTGTCGTTTGAGCGCACTGATGGTACGGGCTCGTTAGTGGAGCCGGGATCCGGCGATGCTTCGAGCGGAAAGACATCCGAAGGCTCTTCGACTAAGGCTTCTGCCGCGGCAGAGGTCTATGTCGATGTCGATGGCGCCGTTGTGTCGCCCGGTGTATACAGGCTCAAAGACGGGGCACGGGTATCCCAGGCGATCGATGCCGCCGGC
>CAJMPF010000140.1 GCA_905215195.1 uncultured bacterium
CTAAGGAGTCGCCGCGTTTCTATTAGGTGCAGCAAATGCATGCTTGGGAGGGTCTGAATTGCACTTTGTTGGGATGGGCCCGTTTCCCGGAGGAAGCTCTTGCTTGAAATGGGCTTGATTTGATTGTTGCGCAACTCGGATTTGGATTGTCGATTTACAGTGGCCTCAATAGGAACGCCTATGGTTGTGGGGGCCAGTATGAATTGTCCTTATTGTGGAGCTGAGTTGCGCGATGGCGTGAGGTACTGCACAGCGTGCGGGGTTGCCGTCAATGGCATCTCTGCTGATTCTGGGCTTCGGGTAAAGCCTCGGAACCACGTTGCGGTCATCCTTACCTGCATGCTGGTAATTGGCATTGTCGGCGGTAGCTGTATGGGCCTTCATCTGCGGCAGGTGTTGTCGCACTTCGTATCCGCCCATTCGGAGCACGCCATTGTGCTGGATGTCGCGGCTGCGAGCTGGGACACCGATAACGGGGCATCGCGCGTTCCGATACATATTACGGGCAAGACCATCGACGGAATAACGGTCGACAGGATTGAGTTCGTCGCCTCCGATGGCTCTGGCATCAATCTCATACAAGGTCTACACGCTCGAGGCAGCAGGTTCCCCTATCGCTGCGGATGGCACGATCTATCAAATTCCATGCACGAGTGCCACACTCGTCCTCGATGATGCCTTTGCCATGGGTGAAACGATCGATCTGGCCGAGCTTGCAGAACAGGATTCGATTCTCGCCTTCTGCCCCATTGATGCCGCCGATGTGGCCAATGATGAAATCTACGATGCCGCTTTGCTCGCCATGACATACAGAGGCAGCGATGCCCCCGATGTCGCTGCACTGTGCCAAGCCGCAATCAATCGTCGCGATGGAGCCAGCACAAGCGGGAACTCCTTCGAAAGTTGCGGTGAAATGCGGATTAATTGAGCCTTTAGGCTGGCAAAACAGTCCTTATTTCACCGCAACTGAAACAGGGGCGCTCTCCACGAGAGCGCCCCTGCCGGGCTTCCATAGTACTGGCGAAGCAGTCCTTGAGATCCGCCTTGCCTTATGCCAAGAACTCCTTGGTGGTCGCCACGATGTTGGCGGCGTCCAGGCCGTACTTGTGCAGGAGCTCGGCGCCCGGGCCGGACTCACCGAAGGTGTCGTTGACGCCAATCTTCTTGAGCGGCGTCGGACACTGCTCGCACAGGACGTCGGCAACGGCGCTGCCCAGGCCGCCGATTACAGAATGCTCCTCGACGGTCACGACGTGGCCGGTCTTGGTGGCGCTCTTGACGATCAGGTCGGCGTCGATGGGCTTGATGGTGTGCATGTTGATGACCTCGGCGTCGATGCCCTCGGCAGCGAGCTGCTCGGCGGCCTCGAGAGCCTCGCCGACCATCAGGCCGCAGGCGATGATGGTCACATCGGCGCCCTCGCGCATGACAATGCCCTTACCCAACTCGAACTTGTAGGTCTCGGGGTCGTTGATAACCGGCGAGGCCAAACGGGCGAAGCGCATGTACACCGGACCGTCGCACTCGTAGGCGGCGCGCGTCACGGCGCGGGCCTCCACGTCGTCGGCGGGAACAATCACGGTCATGCCAGGGATGACGCGCATCAGGGCGATATCCTCGCAGCACTGGTGCGTGGCGCCATCCTCGCCCACCGAGATACCGGCGTGCGTGGCACCGATCTTAACGTTAAGGTGCGGGTAGCCGATGGAGTTACGGACCTGCTCAAAGGCGCGACCGGCAGCGAACATGGCAAAGGTGCTCGCGAAGGCAACACGACCGGTGGTCGCGATACCGGCGGCAACACCCATCAGGTTGCTCTCGGCAATGCCCACATCGAAGAAGCGGTCGGGGCAGGCTGCCTTAAACTTACCGGTCTGCGTGGCGGCGGCCAGGTCGGCGTCGAGGACCACAAAGTCATCGTGCTCGTTGGCGAGCTCGACGAGGGCCTCGCCGTAGCTTACACGCGTGGCGATTTTCTTGACGTCTGCCATCCTAGAGCTCCTCTCCGGCGGCCGTGAGCTCTGCCATGGCCAGCTCAAACTGTTCATCGTTGGGGGCCTTACCGTGCCAACCAACCTGGTTCTCCATAAAGGAAACGCCCTTGCCCTTCATGGTCTCGGCGATAATGGCGGTCGGCTGGCCCTTGGTAGCGCGAGCCTCGGCAAAGGCGGCGCGGATCTGGTCGAAGTCGTTGCCGTCGGCGAGCTCCACCACGTGGAACTTGAACGCGCGGAACTTGTCGGCGAGCGGCATGGGGTCGTTGACCTCCTCGACGGGGCCGTCGATCTGCAGACCGTTGTGGTCGACGATTACGCAGAGGTTATCGAGCTGCTGATTGCCGGCAAACATGGCGGCCTCCCAGACCTGGCCCTCCTCGCTCTCGCCATCGCCCAGCAGGGCGTACGTGCGGTAAGTATCGCCCCAGTGCTTGGCGGCAACCGCCATGCCCACGGCGGCGGAGATGCCCTGGCCGAGCGAACCGGTAGACATGTCAACGCCCGGGGTGTCGTTCATGTTGGGGTGACCCTGCAGGTGGCTGCCGATATGGCGCAGCGTCTCGAGGTCCTCCTTGGGGAAGAACCCGCGCTCGGCGAGCACGGCGTACAGGCCCGGAGCGCAATGGCCCTTGGAGAGCACAAAACGGTCGCGATCGGCCTTGCGGGGATCGGCCGGGTCGACGTTCATTTCCTCAAAGTACAGATAGGTCATGATGTCGGCAGCGCCGAGCGAACCGCCCGGATGGCCAGACTTGGCAGCGTGCACGCCGGTGACGATGCCCTTCCTTACCTCGTTGGCAACCTTTTTGAGCTCTTCGTCGCTCATTGTGCCTTCCTTTCATCCTCTTAAGACAAGATGCGCACGGCACCGAAGGTAATCCCAACACAGCCGCAATGCACGTACGTCATTCATTATGCTGGAAACTGATGGCTTTACCAGAGTTTTTATCATTATTTGAACAATTTAGCAGGCAGAACCGCTGATGAAACGGTTTATCAATGTGAACGTCTTTTGGATGGAACGCGGTCGCCCCTACGCGTTAATGTCCTTAAAGCCCTCGCCGAAGGCTTCCGTAACGTCGGCAACCGTCACGATGGCATGAGGATCGCGCTCGCGCACAATCGTCTTGAGGGTATTGAGCTCTCGACGGCTCACGATGACCATAATCACCGGCTTCTCGGCACCCGAATACATGCCAGTCGCCTTAAACTTGGTACAACCACGACCCAGGCCATACATGATATCGGCAGCGATATCAGGGAACTTGTCCGAGATGATGAGTACCATACGGCGCTTGTTGCCACCATCGACCACGGCATCGATCACGTAGCCGCTAATGACCATCGAAAGGCCTGCATATAGTGCGTTTTCGATTGAAAAGACCGGAGCCGATAGCGCGCATACGGCAACATCGATCGCCATGACGGTCGAGCCCACCGGCAGCGAGGTGTTACGCGAGATGATTTGGCCAATCGTGTCCGAGCCGCCGGTGTTGGCGCCGGCGCGCAACACCATGCCGTAACCGATGCCCGTAATAATGCCGCCCCACATGGCAGGGAGCATCAGGTCCGCATCCGCCAGAGGTGCTACAAACGGGGCGAACAGATCGGTAAAGAAGCCCAGCAGCACAAAGCCCGTCGCGGTCTGCACCACGTAGAACATGCCGCCCTCGCGCATAACGACCAACAACAGCAAGGCGTTCATCACGATCGTCTGAATACCAACGGGAAGCGATAGGCCGCGCGCCGCGCCGACCGCCTGGATAATAGTCGCAAGGCCCGTAACGCCACCGGCGGCAAGACCGTTGGGAATCAAAAACAGGTCGGTCGCGATGGCGGCCAAGGCACACCCCAACATGATCTGGGGCAGGTCGTGAAAGAAGTTCATCGAAAGAATGCGCTTGATGTCCAGACGATATGCCATGCTGCCTCCCTCAAAAAAGCGCACCCAAACGGATGCGCTTTGAACTTCTTCTTGTATTCGATTCTACCGATTCGCCGGACAAAAACCACCCCTGCGCAGGGTTTGTTCTGGATACAAACCCGTCCAACCGTTGGACTTGGCATCGGCTTGAAGCCACGATGTTTTAGACCTCCGAGCCTTCTGCATCGGCGTTGCCGGTCGCCCAGCGATGATAGCCAATAACAAACGGGTCCAGGTCGCCATCGTCAAGAACTGCCTCGACGTTGCTGGTCTCCACGCCCGTGCGTAGGTCCTTGACCATCTGGTACGGGTAGAGCACGTAGCTGCGGATCTGGTTGCCAAAACCAATCGTGGTCTTGGGTCCGCGAATCTCATCGAGCGCCTCGGCACGCTTCTCGAGCTCAATCTCGTACAGGCGAGCCTTGAGGATCTGCATGCACGCGGCCTTGTTCTGGATCTGGCTGCGCTCGTTTTGGCAGGTGACCACAATGCCGCTGGGGAAATGCGTCACGCGCACGGCGGAGTCGGTGGTGTTGACGCCCTGACCGCCCGGGCCGCTCGCGTGGTACACGTCCACGCGGATGTCATCGGGACTGATCTCGATGTCGATATCATCGGGTAGCACGGGGATGACCTCGACGCCGGCAAACGTGGTCTGGCGGCGCTTCTTGTCGTCGGTGGGGCTAATGCGAACCAAGCGGTGGACGCCGGCCTCGGCGCGCAGCATGCCAAATGCGTCCTTGCCCTCGACGGTAAATGTCGCGCGGTCAATGCCGATGACCTCGGCCGCGGGACAGTCGTTGATGGTGACCTTCCAGCCGCGACGCTGGCAGTACTTCATGTACATCTTAAAGAGCATGAAGGTCCAGTCCTGGGCCTCCAGACCACCCTGTCCGGGCTTGATGGTCACAATGGCATCGCCGTGATCGAACTCACCGGTAAACCAGCTCGAAAGCTCAAGCTCATCGATGGCCCGGGCCAGGCGCTCAGCCGTGGCTGTAGCCTCCTCGCGAAGGGCGACGGCGTCGGGGTCATCCCCCATCTCCTCGGCAAGCTCCAGCGCAGCGCGGGCATCGGAAAGCTCGCCGCGCGCGGTGTCCACGGCAGCGATATCTTCCTTGGTACGCGCGATCTCCTCCATGGTGGCACGGGCGGCGTCGGCGTCATCCCAAAAGCCAGGGGCAACACTTTTGGCCTCGAGCTCGGTCACGCGCGTGCGCTTTTCGTCCAGGTGGAGATACGACTCGACCTCACCGAGCCGGTCCGCGAACGCGTCCAGCTCGGCGGGCGT